>JBBDRM010000122.1 GCA_040905475.1 Actinomycetota bacterium | reverse complement strand
CCCTTCTTCGTCGCGTAGTCGTGGCGGTCGATCTTCGGGCGCATCTTCATCTCTTTGACCACGATCTGCGACTGCTTGCGCTTCGCCTCCTTGGCTTTCAGCGCCATCTCGTACTTGTACTTGCCGTAGTCCAGGAGGCGACACACCGGGGGCTTCGCTTGCGGAGCTACCTCGACGACATCCAGGTCCAGCTCCCGCGCGATCCGAAGCGCGTCTTGGAGCCGTACCACGCCGATCTGCTGCCCGTCGGGGCCCACCAGACGCACCTCGGAGGCCCTGATCCGATCGTTCACACGCGGCTCAGTTACGATCCAGCATCACCTCTTCCATCCTTGAGTAGACAACAAAACGGACGCCCGAAGGGCGTCCGACATCTAGCGCGAACCCGCTCGAGCGTTCGCTCGGTGGGTGAGGGCCGGAAACCCTTCTTGTGCGTACGTGACGCGAAGTATACGTGCCGCGGGTCGAGCGCGTCGAGGGGCGGTTGAGGGTTGCTCGGGGGAGCCCTAGATGCCGTTCCAGTCGCCGGTGGTGGTGGTGTCGATGTTGGGATCCCCATAGCTGAAGACCGTGATCTGGGGTGGTCCGGCGCTGTTGGAGTTGCGCAGATACCAGTCGTAGACGCCGCCGTTTGGTCGCGCCACCCCGATGGTCGCGATCCCATCCCCATTCCACCCTCCCACCACCGGCACGTCGCCGGGATACCCGTAGTTGAACGGGGTGTAGCTCGGCGTCCCCGCCGTGTTCGCGTTCCGAAGATACCAGACCAGATTCCCGCCGGTGGGCCGCGCGACCCCCACCGTGGCCAGCAGATCCCCGTTCCAGTCCCCCACCAGCGCGATGTCGGCGACGTAGCCATAGTTGAAGACTCCGATCTGAGGTGGACCGGCGCTGACATCGTCGCGCAGATACCAATCCAGATCATTCCCCGCCGGCCGTGCGACGCCGATCGAGGCCACTCCGTCGCCGTTCCAATCCCCCGCCACCGCCCGATCCGCGGTGTAGCCGTAGTTGAACGGCGTGTAGCTCGGTGATCCGGCCGTGTTCGAGTTGCGCAGATACCAGACCAGATCCCCGCTGCTGGGCCGCGCCACCCCCACCGTCGCATCCCCATCGCTATCCCAATCCCCCGGCCGCGGCCGATCCGCCAGATTGCCGTACAGGAAGTTCAGATTCGCCGTCCCGGCGGTGTTGGTGTTGCGCAGCTTCCAAAGCCAAGACCCCGAACTCGCCCTGTCACCCCTACCGTATCGGTGCCCGGAACATGATTCCCCGACCGATACGCGCCGTTGTGCACCGGAACCCCGTCATCGACTTGGGACAGCACGTCAGGATCCTGGAAGCTCGCCCGGATCGACTGACACATCCCCGGGACCCCCGAGGGAGTGCAGCTCTGCTGAACCTGGAAATGCACGTGATCGCCGCAGGTGTACCCCGACTCATCCGAAAGCCCGATGATCTGATACGAGGTGACCCATTGCCCCACCGAGACCGTCACCGAATTCTGCTTGAGGTGATAGTAGAGGCTCTCCGTCCCATCCGGATGCCCGATCCTCACGTAGTTGGCTTCCTCGCCGTAACTGTTGTCGCATTCGCCGACTCCTTGGTTCTCGCGGAGAGCCAGCACCACCCCCGTCCGTGCCGCGCGAACCGAGAAATTCACGGTGTAGGAGAAGTCCCAAGCGAACTCATCGTCCTCGCCCTCACCATGTGAGGTATCGCCGCCCCAGCCTTGCTCGACCGCCCCTACCGCGCCCGCATTCCACGGCAGCAGATAATATGGTCGAACATTCGCGTGCCCCGCAGCCTGCGCCGCCCCGCCAGCCGCGACAAGTAGCCAGGCGACCGCGGCCCCCATGACCAACAGCCGTCGCATCTATTGATCCTCGAACGACTCCACGATCTTGTCGTGAAGAGGTTGCAAGGTGGGCCCGTAAGACCCATCGTCGGCGACCCAAGAGATCGTGATCACGCGGCTTCCGCTGAAGAGAGCGACCTCATGAAAGATGCCGTCGCAAGTATCCCAGTCAAAGGAGACGGCGGGCCGGTCCGCGGCGGTCACCGAGGTTACGTCGGAAACGAACCGGAAGTACGCAGACGGAGAGCCGGTACTATCGCATTGGTCGAACGAGTGTTTCTCCACCCACGTTTCGAGCGAATCCGCATCCTTGACCCAAACCCGCAATATGATTTGACCGCGCGGGTATCGATCCGGCGGGAAGCTGCTGTCGACGAACCTCAGGTTTTGCAGCGATCCCTCTTTTGTCTCTCTCGGACCGTCTTCATAGAACGCGAAGTTCGGCGGGTACTGGACCGAGAAGCCGTAGGAGGGATCCGAATACGTGGGCCAACCCGACGTGGGAGAAGCCGACGGGGACGCCGACGTGGTCGGCGAGACCGAAGGAGACGGTGATGCCGTCGATGTCGAGGTGGGGGATGAGGATGGGGCTAGGATCGGTACCGCTTGGCCGCAAGCGACCGCGAACAGCAGCACCCCGACCGGCAACATCCCACGCAACCACCGCATGGCCGCTCCTCTCGGCGAGCCGACCCAGCAACCAGTCCGCTCCCCGGCCCGATTTTCGCCGGGGGGGGGCTGATGTCAATGCCCGATCGGGCGGTTACGCACGGAGTGTCACCCCGAGCGTATCCGGCCCGAAATCGAACGGCTCCGCAATCGCGGAGCCGTTCGCGGTCACGCGCGGAGCGGTTCAGGCAGGACGAACGTTGGCCGCCTGCTTGCCCTTGGGGCCCTCGACGATGTCGAACTCCACTTTCTGTCCTTCCGTGAGGGTTCGATACCCCTCCATCTGGATAGCGCTGTGGTGAACGAAAACGTCGTCGCCGTCGGGCCTCGAGATGAAACCGAAGCCCTTCTCGTTGCTGAACCACTTGACGGTTCCTTCTGCCACGTCCTGGCCCTCCCCGGCCGCGCCGCCCCGGCGTTCGAGGCACCCGCTCACGGCTCCTAAACGGCGGCGAGCCTAACATCGGATTCTCAGGCGAAGCAAGGAACCGAGACCGGTGAGCGGATCGCGCCAGATCGCCGCGATCAGGGGACGATCTTGGAGATCGACAGCTCGATGATGTCGGTTGCCCCACGCTCCTTGAGCTCCGGGATGAGCGTGTTGATCCGGGTCTTCTCGACGACGGTCTCGACCGCGTAATCGTGCTCGTCGGACAGGCGCGAGACGGTCGGAGACTTCATCGCGGGGAGGATCTCGAGGACGCCGGGCAGGCTCTCCTCCGAAACGTTCAGTTTCACCAGCACCTTCCCTCGCGCGGTCAAAGCACCCAAGAGAAGCGTCTTCAGATCCTCCATAGCCTGGCGCTTCACCGGGTCGGCTGCCGACGAGCGGTTGGCGATGATCACGGTTTGGGACTCGAGTAGCGTCTCCACGATCTTCATGCCGTGGCGCCGGAGCGTCGATCCGGTCTCGGTCAGCTCGACGATCGCATCGACGATCTCCGGGACCTTGGCCTCGGTCGCGCCGTACGACGTGAAGATCCGGACCGGGATGCCCAACTTGTCGAACACGCGCTGGGTGAGCGTCGGATACTCGGTCGAGATCTTCGAATCGCGCGGCAACTGGTCTGCCCGGTCGATGACGGAATCGCCGGCGACCGCGAGCACGATACGAACCGTTCCGCCACCGGCACGACCCGAATACGAGAGCTCGGCGAGGATGTCGACGTCGGCCTCGGTCTCCTCCACCCAGTCGCGGCCGGTGATGCCGAGGTCGAAGAATCCCTCCTCGACGTACCGCGGGATCTCCTGAGGCCGCAGGATCGAGACACGATCGATCCGCGGGTCGTCCACCGTGCCGTGATAGTCGCGATCGGAATTGCGGCGCACCGGCAGGTCGGCCGCCTCGAGCAGCCCGAGCGTCTGCCCCTCGAGCGAGCCCTTCGGAACCACGAGCCTCAGCATGGGCGCATGGTAGCAGCCCAACCAGGACGGTCTTGGGCATTGAAACGGCCCGCTCGCGGGGCGTATGGCCGGTTCAAAAGGGGAGGTGGGGCGATGGTTCAGCTCGACACGTCGCGGCGCAGCAGCGCCATCTGGATCGCGCTCTGCGCCGCGTCGTACCCCTTGTTGCCCTCGGCGCCCCCCGCGCGGGCTCGCGCTTGTTCCATGTCGTCGGTCGTCAGCAAGCCGAAGGCGATCGGCACGCCGGTGTCCAGTGCGAGCCGCTGGAGCCCATAGGTCGCTGCCTGGCAGACGTAGTCGAAGTGCGGCGTGCCGCCGCGCACGACGCAGCCGAGTGCGACGATGCCTTCGAACGGTGCGCTTTGCAGGAGCATCTGCGCGCCGATCGCAAGCTCGAACGCTCCCGGTACCCACGCCACCGCGATCTCCGGATCGGTGACCCCGTTCTCCGCAAAGCACTTGCGCGCGCCGTCGAGGAGTGCCTCCGTGATCTCCGCGTTGAACTCGGCGACGACGATCCCGAACATCATGCCCGAGGCTTCGAGCGTCGCTTCAGGGCTTTTCTTCCGACCCGCCACCCTCTCCTCCTTGCACCACGGCGCCGGCCGGATCGTCCAGGTCGAGGAGATGTCCGAGCTTCGCCTTCTTCGTCTGGAGGTAACGGATGTTGTGCTCGTTGACCCGCGACTGGAGCGGCACCCGCTCGATGATCGCCAGGCCGTATCCCTCGAGGCCGGCGCGCTTCGTCGGGTTGTTGGTCAGCAGCCGCATCGTATGGACGCCGAGATCCACCAGGATCTGCGCCCCGACCCCGTAGTCGCGGGGATCCGGCGGGAAGCCGAGATCGGTGTTCGCCTCGACCGTGTCGCGCCCCGACTCCTGCAGTCGGTAGGCGTGAAGCTTGTGCAAGAGCCCGATCCCCCGCCCCTCATGGCCTCGCAGATACACGATCACGCCGCGGCCCTCTTCGGCGACCTGGTCCAGCGCGTCCTCGAGCTGGCTGCCGCAGTCGCAGCGCAGCGAATGGAAGACGTCTCCGGTGAGGCACTCGGAGTGCATGCGGGTCAGCACCCGCTCGCCGTCGCCGATCTCCCCCATCACCAGCGCGAGGTGATGACGCTGGTCGACCATCGACTCGTATCCGAACACGCGGAACTCTCCGAACCGCGTCGGGAGCTTGGCTTCCACCTCGCGCCGCACCAGCTTCTCCTCGCGGCGGCGGTGCGCGATGAGGTCGGCGATCGAGATGATCTTCAAGCCGTGATCGCGAGCCACCGACTCGAGCTCGGGCAGCCGCGCCATGGTGCCGTCCGCGTTCATGATCTCGCAGATGACGGCACCGGGGTACAAGCCGGCGAGCCGCGAAAGGTCGACGGCAGCCTCGGTGTGCCCGGCGCGCTTCAGAACGCCGCCGCGTTGCGCCCGCAACGGGAAGATGTGTCCCGGCTTGCGGAAGTCCTCGGGGCGCGCGTCGGGGTCCAGCACCTTCTTGACGGTGGCGGCTCGCTCGTGGGCCGAGATCCCGGTTCCTCCGGTGGCGAGATCGATGGAGATCGCGAACGCCGTCTCATGGGTCTCCGCTTTCTCCGGGACCATCGGCGGGATCCCGAGCCGGTCGAGCCGGTCGGCCACGATGGGCATGCAGATCAGGCCACGGCCGTGGGTCGCCATGAAATTGATTGCCTCCGGCGTGATCTTCTCTGCTGCGACGACGAAGTCGCCTTCGTTCTCACGGTCGGGGTCGTCGACGACGACCACGATCCGTCCCGCCTTCATCTCGTCGAGCGCTTCTGCGATCGTGGCGAAATTCATCTGATCCTCTAGCGCCGTCGGGTTGACCGCTTCGGCGTGCTCCGTTTCGCCGCGCGCTTGGCGGGGACGGCCTTCTTCTTCGTCTTCGGAGCAGCCGCCGGCTTGGATGCCGGCTTCGCGGGAGCCGCGAGGGGCTTCGCCGACGGGGGCGCGGGCTTGGCTGCCTGCGGCACCGGGATCCGAAGCGCCTGCGCCGCGAGCGGCTCGGGCCGGGGCGGCGGCGGTCCGACGAGTTCCGCGAGCGACGGCTCGCGGAACGGCGTACGAGCCGACAGATGGCGCTCGACATACTTCGAGATCACGTCCACCTCGACGTTGACCGCCGCTCCTTGCAACTTCTTCCCGAGCGTCGTCGTCTCCACGGTATGCGGGATGAGCGCAACGCGGAACCGGTCCTTATTGACGTCCATGATGGTAAGGCTGACGCCGTCCACCGAGACGGATCCCTTCGGAGCGAGGTAGCGGGTGAGCTCGAACGGAACGGTCACCTCGAGCATCTCCTGCGCACCGACGCGTCGGCGGGAGCGGATCGTACCGACGACGTCGACGTGTCCTTGGACGATGTGGCCGTCGAGCCTGCCGCCCGCGCGCAACGGCAGTTCGAGATTCACTTCCTCTCCCGGCTGAAGCGTCCCGAGGTTCGTCCGCGCGAGCGTCTCGGGGACGAGATCGCAAGCGAATGAGTCCTCGATCCGCGCGGTCACGGTGACGCATGCACCGTTGACGGCGACCGAGTCGCCGATCTTCACCTCCGCGACGACGTCGGGCGCGCGCACCTCGAGCCTCGCCCCTCCGCCTCTGCGGAGGACCCGGACAACGGTTCCCATGCTCTCCACTATTCCTGTGAACAAGATCAGCTCCTCGGGTAGGCCTCGATCCTAAGGTCTGCGCCCACATGTCGGACGCTGCCGACCCGCAGGTCGCGGGCGTCGGCGATCGTGGGAGCAACCAGTGCCGCAACCGCGCCGGGTCCTCCGCTCCCCAGAAGCTTCGGCGCGACGTAGAACACGAAACGATCCACGAGATCTCGCTCCACGGCGTCGCCGAGCAAGGTCGGGCCTCCTTCGATCAGCACGCTCGCCAGGCCCCGCCGGCCGACCTGCTCCAAGACGGCGGCCAGGTCGACGCGACCGTCGCGCGAAGGGAAGCGCAGCACCTCGGCGCCGCGCGCCTTGAGACCGTTCACCGCGTCCTCGGTCGCCTTGTCGGTCGTGGCGATCAGCGTGGGGGCCGCATCGTCCAGGACCGCCGACTCGGCCGGCGTGCGAGCGGCGGAGTCGACGACGACGCGCAGTGGCTGGCGGCCGCGAAATCCACGGAGCCGAACCGTGAGCTTCGGATCGTCGCGGACGACGGTGGAGACACCGACGATGATCGCGTCCGCTTCCGCTCGCAGCCGGTGCGCGTCGCGCCGAGCGGACGGTCCGGTGATCCATTGGGATGAGCCGTCCGCGGCCGCCGCCCGTCCATCGAGCGAGATGCCCATCTTGGCGGTGACGAACGGGCGGCCCGTTCGAACATGCTTGGAGAACGCTTGGATGAGGCGATCCGCGTCGGCCTCCAGGACGCCCGCCTCGACCTCGATGCCCGCGCCCCGCAGCGCGGCGATGCCGCGTCCGTCGACCGCCGGATTCGGGTCGGTCGTTCCGACCACCACCCGCGCGAACCCGGCCGCGATGACGCGAGGTGCGCACGGCGGTGTCCGGCCCTGATGCGTGCACGGCTCAAGCGTTACGTACAGCGTCGCGCCCCCGGTGAGCTCGCCGGCAGCCTCGATCGCGACGATCTCCGCGTGGGGGCTGCCGGGGCCCTTATGGAACCCCTCCGCCACGGCCTTGCCGTCGCGCACGACCACCGCACCGACCGGAGGGTTCGGGCTGGCCAGGCCGCGGCCTCGCTCTGCCAGGCGGAACGCCCGGCGCATCCAGGTTGCGTCCGTGCTCCTCATCACCTTTCTGACGGCGCTCGGAGCAGGACGGCACGGCCGCGGTTGGGTCTCCGATCCTGATCGGGACCGGCCCGGGTCATGCGCCCTCTCCCATCCGGACTGTCACCGTCGGCTCCGGGATCTCACCGGATCAGCCGGTCCGAGGATCGAACCGGGTCGCGGGCTTTCACCGCCGGTGGGGACTTCCACCCCGCCCCGAAGGCGCTCTTGGAAGCCAGCATACCAGGGGCGAATCTGACGCCCCGTCAGATACCTTGCTCGGTCAGCTCTCGTCTGCGGTGCGGGTTCGGCGATCGAGCGCGAACACGCTCCCCTGCCGGCGTTTCGCCACCGATTTCATCTCGGTGGCCGCGTCGACGAGCTGCCGGTAGTCGTCGAAGCCACCGTCACCGGACGAGCCCACGCCGAGCGAGATCGTGAGCAAGGGGTAGCGGATCGCCTCGCCCTGCCGGTCCTGTACCTCGATGAACCCTTCCCCGGCATCGGCCGGGTCGTAGAGACCGCCCGCTCCTCGATCGAATAGCTCGATGGTCTTCTGACAGACGGACTCCGCTTCATCAGCCGGGACCACGATCACGAAGTCGTCTCCCCCGACGTGCCCGACGAAGGCGTGCGGCGACGACTCGGCAACCTCACGCAGCACCTCGGCGGTGTATGCGATCGCGCGGTCGCCCCGGAGGAAACCGTAGTGGTCGTTGTAGGCCTTGAAGTTGTCGAGATCCGCATAACAAACGGCGATGGCTTCGCCGGACGCGAAGCGATGCCGGATCTCATCCTCGATCGCCAGGTTGCCCGGCAAGCCGGTGAGCGGCGAGAGCGCACGCATCTCTTTCGTACGACGGAGGGTCGAGCGTACGCGCGCGATCAGCTCCATCGGATCGAACGGCTTTAATACGTAATCGTCGGCGCCGGAGGTAAGCCCGACGATCTTGTCGGCGGACAGCGACTTCGCGGTCAGCATGATCACGTTCACATGGCGCGTCCGGCCGTCCGCACGGATGCGGGTGCAAACCTCGTATCCGTCCAGCTTCGGCATCATGACGTCGAGGAGCACCAATGCCGGCATGGTCTCCAGGACGAGCCGGAGAGCTTCCTCGCCGTCGACGGCCGTGATCACCTCGAAGCCCTCGAGCTTGAGGTTGACCTCGACCAGGCGGAGGATCGCGGGATCGTCGTCGGCGACGAGGATCGTCTCGGCCATCAGCGGTTATCGCCGTCGTAGGTTGCCATGAGCCGGCGAAGCTCCTCTGCAGCGGTCGAAGCGTCCGATTGCCCGAAGATGGCGGTGGCCGCGCCGAGCACGTTGGCCCCGGCTTCCAGGCACAGCTTGGCGGTCTCGATGTTCACTCCCCCGTCGACGGAGATGTCGAGCGGGAGCCCGCGGGACTCGACGTACTCTCGCGCGGCGCGGATCTTCGGCAGCACGTCATGGAGGAACGCCTGGCCGGCCCAGCCGGGATGCACCGTCATGATGTTCAAGACGTCGATGTCCTCGAGGAACGGCACGCTCGACTCGAACGACGTTTCAGGGTTGATCGCCAGCCCGGTTTTCAAGCCGAGATGGCGTGCCCGTTGCAACACCGGACGAGGATCCGGAGCGGCTTCGAGGTGCCACACCACTGAGTTCGCTCCCGCCTCCGCGAACTGCTCCACCTGCTGCTCCGGTCGGTCGACCATCAGGTGACACTCGAGCGGAAGCGAGGTGACGCGGCGCAGCGCCTTCACGACGACCGGTCCGATCGTTATCGGCGGGACGAAATGGCCGTCCATGACGTCGACGTGCAGCAGATCGGAGTACTTCTCCACCGCCGCCACGTGGTCGGCCAGATGCGCGAAGTCGGCCGCGAGTATCGACGGTGCGAGCTTGTATGCGATCAAAATCACCCTTCGTGGTCGAGCCGGCGCCCGGATTTTACTCGCCGGGACTGCGGGTTACAGGGAACCGAACGTCTCGCCGGCCCGGGGACGGTGACCGCGGACGAATGCGGAGGCTTCGAGCCTTTTCGCCCCTTCCTGCTGCAACTCCTGCACCTCTAGAAGGCCGTCACCGGTTGCGACGACGAGACGGTCCTTCCCGGCATCCACGACGGCGCCGGGTTCTGCCGCCGCGCCGTCGATCGGGCGCGCTCGCCAGAGCTTGATCCGCTTCTCGCGGAAGGTTGAGTGCGCGCCGGGAGACGGGGCGAGCGCTCGAACGAGGTCGGCGATCTCAAGGGCGGGTCGTCTCCAGTCGATCGTACCCTCCTCGGGCTTGATCTTTGGGGCAGGCGAGGCGAGCGCCGGGTCTTGCTCGACGGGCTCCAGGGTGCCGGCCTCGAGGCCGTCCAGGGTGTCCACGAGCGCACGGGCGCCGATGGGCGCGAGGCGTTCGAGAAGCGATCCGGTTGAGTCGTCGGGATCGATGCGCTCGCGGATCTGCACGAGCATCGGTCCCGTGTCGACCGTCGGCTCGAGGAGGAACGTGGTGACGCCCGTCTCGGTCTCTCCGGCCATGATCGCCCGCTGGACCGGCGCCGCGCCCCGGTAGGCGGGCAGGAGTGAGAAGTGCACGTTCACGGTGCCGCGCAGCGGCACGGCCAGCACTTCCGGCGGAAGGATGTGGCCGTACGCGACGACGGCACACACCTGCGGCCGGAAACCGGCGAGCGTTCCGGCGAAGCCCTCGTCGCGCGGGGAGGACGGTTGGAGCACCGGCAGGCCGGCCTCGAGCGCCCGCACCTTGACCGGCGAAGGTTGCGGAGTTCCGCTCCGGCCGCGCGGGCGGTCGGGCTGGGTGACGGCGGCGGCGACCTCGTGTCGCGAGGCCAGCAGAGCGTCGAGCGCGACGGCTGCCGGCTCAGGTGTACCGAAGAAGACGACCCGCACCGCGTCTCACAGCGCGCGGGCCGGATCGCCGGGCGGCGCATCCGAGATCCCGAGCTCGGCCTCGCGGATCGTGCGCATCGCTTCGCGCCGGCGTTCCGGATTCAGGCGGTCGACGAACAGCACGCCGTCGAGATGATCGATCTCGTGCTGGAAGATGCGAGCCAGGAACCCCTCGGCGTCGCGTTCGATCGGCAAGCCGTCGAGCTCCTGCGCCTTCACGCGGACGCGCATCGCTCGAACCACGGGGAAGTAGATGCCCGGGATCGACAGGCAGCCTTCCTCTCCTTCCTGGGTCTCCTCCGAGCGCCAGACGATCTCCGGGTTCGCGTACGCCCCCGATTCCTCGCTGGAGTCGAACGTGAACAGCCGCCGCGGGACGCCGACCTGCGGCGCAGCGAGACCGACGCCGGGCGCCGCGAGCATCGTCTCGCGCATGTCGGCGGCGAGCGCGGCGAGCTTGTCGTCGAACTCGGTGACGGCGGACGCGGGCGACCGCAGGATCGGGTCGCCGAAGCGCCGGATGTCGAGCTGACCCATCAGGGCAACACCTCTCTCGGATCGACGTCCACCCGGAACGGCTCGCCGGACGAACGCCAGGCCTCGACGAGCGGCCGGAGCCCGTCCAGGAGCTCCGCCCGCGACGACGTTCGCACGACCACGACCGCGCGTCCGCCTCGCTCCAACGGGCCGAGCACCTCGCCGCCGGGCACCGCGTCCGAAACCGCCTTCGCGGCTTCGTCTGCGCGCGCGGCGGGAGCATCGATGCGCGCCAGGCTCGCGAAGGGAGGATACCCCGTTTCCCGGCGCCGAGAGCTTTCGAAGCGGTACAGCGCCTCGACGTCCCAACGGACGAGCGCGCGGATCGCGGGGTGCTTCGGTTCCGCGGTCTCGACGACGACCGAGCCGCCGGCCGCCCACCGGGCGACGTGCCACCAGGTGGCGAAGGCCTCCTCGGTGCCCCGGAACTCGGGGACGGCGAGCGCCGCGTCGGCTTCGACGATCGCCACGATGCCGACGCCTCCGACCGCCAGGTCCTTCGCGATCACCGGGGTCGCGACGATGCAGTCGGCCTCGCGGATCGCCGCCGCGAGCTCCTCGGGAGGCGTGCGTGCGTCGAGCCGAGCCGGCGTCTTGGTCGGGAGCGCGCGGAACGTCCGGGAGGCGATCGAGCGGGAAGCGTCCCCCGCGCGGTGAGCCAAGAGGACCACCCGCTTCCCCGACTCGAGCGCCGCGCGACACCGCCGCAGGGTCTCGGCGTGCGGAACGTGCCGCGAAGGTTCGCGTGAGCGATCGACGACGGTCACCGGCGGCCGGGCGCGGAGCAGCTCGGCCCGCGGAAGCCCGACCGGGGCCAGCACGCCGCGCTCGGCCGCGGCGCCGGCTTCGATGCTGGGCGGGGTTCCGACGGCGACGAAAACGGCTCCGGCCCTCCGGGAGCGCTCGTGCGCGACCGGTCGCGCGTTGATGCGAGGTGCGCGACGTTCCTTGTAGGAGACGTGCGCCTCGTCGTCCACGACGACGAGGCCGAGGTCCGCGACCGGCGCGTACACTGCCGCCCGCCCGCCGACGGCGATCCGCTTGGCGCCCGACCGGAGGGCGAGCCAGTCCCGATATCGCTCGCGCGCGCTGCGATCGCTTCCGAGCCGGGCGACGGCGTCCCCCATCGGCGCCAGGGCGTCGATCGTCTCCCCCGCGACGCGCACCTCGGGGACGAGCACGAGCACCCCACGTCCCAGGGCCGCCACCGATGCAACGAGCGCGGCGATCTCCTGCGCCTTGCCGGGGCCGGGTCGCCACGAGAATCCTGCGTGTCGGCCGCCCTCGATGGCGCGGGCCAGGGCGTGGCCGCCACGGTACCGCTGCAGCCACGTCAGCGACCGGGCGCGAACGCGAAGCGCGACGGCCGGCTCGACGGACTCCTCCTCCACGACGCGGTCGGGCACCGCCGCGGCGAGGGCCTCGCCGAGGGTGGACAGGTAATGCGACGACACCCACCGGCACAGCTCGACGGTCTGCGGGTCGAGGCCGGGGCCGAGGGTGTCACCAACGTTGAGCGTCCGCGCGACGTCGGACTCCGCCAAGAGCTCGACCACGATCCCCTCGCGGTTCTTCCGACGGAAGGGAACGCGGACGCGCGCTCCGACATCGAGCGTCATCCCATCCGGGACTCGGTACGTGAAGGCCCGATCCAGATGGGAAAGCGACGGATGGACCAGGACGACCGAAGCGAAGCTCGTCATGGCCTCCGGTCGGTCAACCGAAGGCTAGATGCAGCTCTTCAGATCGTCGGCCCGGCCCGCGTGCTCCCAGGTGAACTCCTTGGCCTCACGGCCGAAGTGACCGTAGGCCGCGGTCTTCTGGTAGATCGGCCGGCGCAGGTCGAGGTCTCTGAGGATCGCCGCAGGACGAAGGTCGAAGACCTCCTTGATGCACTTCTCGATCTTCTCGACGGCGACGTTCTCCGTGCCGAAGGTCTCGACGGTGACCGACACCGGGTGCGCGACGCCGATCGCGTACGCGATCTGGAGCTCGCAGCGCTCCGCGAGTCCCGCGGCCACGACGTTCTTCGCGACCCAGCGCGCGGCGTACGCGGCCGAGCGGTCGACCTTCGTCGGGTCCTTGCCCGAGAAGGCGCCGCCGCCGTGGCGCGCCATGCCGCCGTAGGTGTCGACGATGATCTTGCGACCGGTGAGGCCGGTGTCGCCCTTCGGGCCGCCGACTTCGAACTTCCCGGTCGGGTTCACGAAGAGGCTGTACCCGTCGAAGTCCAGACCCACGTCGTTCAGGATCGGATCGACGACGTGCTCTCTGATGTCCGGCGTGAGGAGCGTCTCGATGTCGATGTCGGGCTGGTGCTGCGCGCTCACGACGACCGCGTTCACGCGCACCGGCTTGTTGTCCTCGTACTCGACCGTCACCTGCGTCTTTCCGTCGGGCCGGAGGTACGGCACGAGACCGACCTTGCGCACCTCGGCGAGCCGGTGCGCGAGCTTGTGCGCGAGGTAGATGGGCATCGGCATCAGGACCGGCGTCTCGTTCACCGCGTAGCCGACCATCATCCCCTGGTCGCCGGCGCCCTGCCCGTCGAGTTCGTCGCTCCCGCCGGCGCGCTCTTCGTACGCGTGGTCGACGCCCTGCGCGATGTCAGGGGACTGCTCCTGGATGGCGACGATGACGCCGCAGGTCTCACCGTCGAATCCGTACTTGGCTCGTGTGTAGCCGATGTCCATGATGACGCGCCGCACGAGCGAGGGAACGTCGACGTAGGTCGAGGTCGAGATCTCACCGCCGATGACCGCGAGGCCGGTCGTCACGAACGTCTCGCAGGCAACGCGGCCGAAGGGATCATCTTTCAGGATCGCGTCGAGGATGGCGTCGGAGATCTGATCGGCCATCTTGTCCGGGTGCCCTTCGGTGACGGACTCGGACGTGTACACCCAGCGTCGGGACATCTGCTTCTCCTTGGAGGTTTTCGGGGACGGTTTCGGGCCGAATTATAGGTTGGAGGCCTCCCGGAGGGTAGAGGGCAACGGTAAGAGTTCGCTTTCGGAAGCTTTTCTCCCGCACCGCCACCTGCGAAGACGCACCAGCCATTCCGCTAAGATTTCGGCGCCCGGCCGGCCGGCCGGGGCCTCAGAATGCGATCGGAAACGACGGTCCGCCGTACGAGTCCGGCTAGCGTCTCCGCGCTTGCGCGACGCGATCGCAGATGCCGCGCGCCAGGGATCGCTTGGTCTGGAGCGGGAGCTCATCCTCGGTTCCGTCGGCGCCGAGGATGACCGCGGCGTTGTCGTCCACCTCGAACCCCCGGCCCTGCCCGACGGTGTTCACGACGATGAAGTCCAGGTGCTTGGCGGCGAGCTTCTTGCGTCCCTGCGCGACGGCGTCGTCGGTTTCGGCGGAGAACCCGACGAGGAGCTGGTGCGTCTTCGTCCGGCCGAGCTCGGCCAGGATGTCGTCGGTCCGCTCGAGCGTGATCGTGGGGAGGCCTTCGTCCTTCTTGATCTTCGAACCGGCGGCGTTCACGGGACGGAAGTCCGCGACGGCGGCGGCCTTCACGACCACGTCCGTCTCGGCGAAGCGACCGAGGACGACGTCTCGCATCTCGGCCGCGGTCCGGATCCGAACGACCTCGACGCGGTCGGGATCCTCGAGCCACGTCGGTCCGGTGATCAGGGTTACCGCGGCGCCTCTGAGGGCGGCTTCGGTCGCGATCGCGAAGCCCATCTTGCCGCTGGAGCGGTTGCCGATGAAGCGGACGGGGTCGATCGGCTCCTGCGTCCCGCCGGCCGTCACGAGCATCCGAACGCCGGCGAGGTCGCGGCCGTGCGCGAACGTCTCGGCCACCGCCTCGACGATCGACGCCGGCTCCGCCAGCCGTCCGATGCCGTCGTCGCCGCCGGCGAGTTCCCCGGCCTCGGGGTCGACCACGGTAACGCCGCGCTCCCGCACGGTCGCGAGGTTCGCGCGCGTCGCCGCGTGCTCCCACATCTCGGTGTGCATCGCCGGCGCTACCACGATCGGGCAGGTCGCGGTGAGCAGAACCGCCGACAGGAGGTCGTCGGCGAGACCGTTGGCCATCTTCGCGAGCACGTTCGCGGTGGCCGGCGCGACCAGCACGAGATCGGCTTCTCTCGCCAGGCGCACGTGGAGAACCCGATCCTGCTCGTCGAAGAGGCCCGTATAGACCGGACGCTTCGTCAAGGATGAGAACGTGATCGGGCCGACGAACCGCGTAGCGGCTTCGGTCATCACGACCTGGACCCGAGCGCCGCGCTTGGTGAGCAGACGGGCGACCTCGACCGCCTTGTAGCAGGCGATCCCGCCCGAGACCCCTAGAAGGATCCGGGCGCCCCGGAGGGCGCCCGCGTCGATCTGGGGCCGGCCGGGCACTTGATCCCTTCAGCCGGCCGATGACATTCCGGTTCGGCCCCGACTTCTCGCGTGGCCTCGAGGTCGAGCCGAGCGCGGGCGGGTGGGCCATCCACGGAGCGGTTTCGTATCGAACGCCCGCGTCGATCTGGGGCCGGCCGGTCACTTGATCCCTTCAGCCAGCCGTTCGTAGGCGACCTTCTGCGCGGAGATCTCCTTCAACGCAGTCGAGAGCGCCTTGTCGTCGGGCGCGTGCGGGACGAGGGGTGGAACGTACTCGCCGATCCCCTCACCCAGCTGGCTGTAATAGGCGTTGATCTGGCGCGCCCGCTTGGCGGCCATGATGACCAGGGTGTACTTAGAGTCCACCTGGTCGAGCAGCTCGTCGATCCTCGGTTCCATCATCGTCATCTTTGCCATCACCTCGTCGAGCGGGCCTATCGCTTCTCGCCTTGAGGGCCCTGCTTCAGTATACGGTTAACCTGATCGACCGCTCGTTCCAGCTGGTCGTTGACCACCCGGTGGTCGAACTCCCCCGCCGCCGCGAGCTCCTCCTTCGCCGTCTCGAGCCTTCGCCGGAGGCGTTCGTCGTCCTCGGTTCGGCGGGCTCGGAGACGGTTCTCGAGGGCCTCCCAGGAGGGGGGCTCGAGGAAGATCGTCACCGCGTCCCGACGCCGGGCCTTCACCTGTCGGGCGCCTTGGAGGTCGATCTCGAGCAGCACGTCGCGCCCCTCGCCCAGCAGCCGCTCCACGGGCTCGCGGGGCGTGCCGTACCGCTCGCCGTGAACAACGGCCGACTCGAGAAGCTCGCCGGAGGCGCGGAGGCGCTCGAACTCGTCCGGCGAGACGTGCTCGTAGGCCTTTCCGACGCCGTCCCCTGGTCTCGGTGGACGCGTCGTGCGAGACGTGACCGTCTCCAGATCGGGCCTTCGGCGCAGGATCGCCTCGGCGATGGTGCTCTTGCCGACCCCGGAAGGGCCGCTCAGAACGATGAGCCGGCCTCTAAAACGTGCCGCCTTCCAGGGGCCCTCCCATGGGAGCGTCGGGAGCCGGAGCCGCCTCGGCTGCCGGGGCCGACGGTGCTGCTTCCGGGGCTCCGCCCTCTTTGCCGGCGCCGAATTCGGCCAGCAAGGCCTCCTTCTGCTTGGCACCGAGGCCGCGAACCCGGCGGGTCGACGAGATGTCCAGCCGCTCCATGATCTTGCGGGCCCGAACCTTGCCGACCCCCGGGAGCGACTCGAGGACGCTGGCGACCTTCATCTTCCCGATCGTCGTCTCGTTCGTGGGCTGGCTCAGGATCTGCGGCAGGGTCAGAGTGGCGTTTTTGAGCTGCTGCTTGATCTCCGCGCGCGCACGTCTGGCTTCTGCGGCCTTCTCGAGGGCCTGCTTGCGCTGCTCCTCCGTTAGCTGAGGAAGCGCCATGGCCAATCCTCCTTCGCGAGGCCGTCTAAGGACGGCGCGACTATACCACCGGGGTGGGACGATTCCAAACGTTTGCGCAGGTCAGCGCCCTGAGGACCCGGAGGCGGCCGGGT
This sequence comes from Actinomycetota bacterium, assembly GCA_040905475.1. Classification (NCBI taxonomy): domain Bacteria; kingdom Bacillati; phylum Actinomycetota; species Actinomycetota bacterium. The sequence continues at coordinate 5,342 of JBBDRM010000122.1, read as the reverse complement.
TTGACAGTGATCGGCTGCCCGGAGTATGCAGCGGCTCTCCTCGGGCGCACAGCGGGCATTCCGCCGGATCCCATGAGGCTGCGGCCACCTCGAGGAGGGCTTCGAGGTGGAACGGAGGCTGTCCTTCGGAGCGGTCGATCAGCGAGGCGACGCCCGCAATGACTCCACCGGCCCGCTCGACCAGACGGATCACCTCGGCCGCCGAGCCCCCGGTTGTGATCACGTCCTCGACGACCAAAGCGCGTTCGCCGGGGCCGAGCGTCTGCCCGCGTCGAAGCGCCATCGCACCGTCGACCCGTTCGGTGAACAGGAACCGGCACCCGATCTCAAGCGCCACGAGGTTGCCGATCAGCAGCCCGCCGAGCGCTGGCGAGACGACCAAGCCGACCCGGTCCCCGCAGCGATCGGCGAGCGCGTTCGCGAGTGATGCCGCGACACGCGGATGTTCCAGGACCCGCGCGCACTGGACGTAGGTATCCGAATGACGCCCGCTCGAAAGCTTGAAATGACCGGACGAGATCGCGCCGTGCCGTTCGAAAAGCTCGCGTACCTCGCTCGGGTTCACGCGCGGATCCCTTCGACGATCGCTTGGGCCGCGGCCCGCGGATCGTCGGCGCGGGTTACGGGCCTGCCGACGACCAGGTGCGTCGCGCCGGCGGCGATCGCTTCGGCAGGGCCGAGGCTGCGCGCGTGCTCGTCGTCGTCCGTGCCGGCCGGCCGCACGCCGGGCGTCACGATCAGGAACTCCGACGGGACGACCGCCCGCACACGCTCGACGTCGAGCGGCGCGCAGACGACACCGTCGCACCCGCTCTCGGCGGCGAGCTTGGCGAGCGCGGGAACGGCCTCGCCCGCGGGAGGCAAACCGAGCTCGTGGAGATCGTCGTCGCTCAAGTGCGTCAGGATCGTGACCGCGAGCAGCTTCGTGGACGAGGGTTTGGCCGCCGCCGCCGCTTGCATCATCGCGCGGCCGCCGAGCGCGTGAACGTTGACCATCCAAGGCGCCACGGGCTCGAGCGCGCGAAGCGCTCGGCCGACCGTCGTCGGGATGTCGTGCAGCTTGAGGTCGAGGAACACCGGCGCGTCGAACGCCGTGACCGCGAGCGGTCCTTCGGAGCAGAACAGCTCGAGCCCAACCTTCACGCCGCCCGCCGCGTCCCCGATCGTCTCGGCGAGCGCCGACGCCTCTTCGAGCGTCGGAACGTCGAGCGCAACGATGAGCGGGTTCGTCATCCTTCCACCTTCACGCGGCCGCGGATCTGGTCCAGGCGGGTGATGCCGTTCGTCTCCAGGAAGCGTTCGATGCCGAGGCGCACCAGCTCGGTCGCGCGAGGCTCGTAGAAGTTCGCCGTCCCGACGGCGACGGCGGTCGCGCCGGCCAGGATCAGCTCGACGGCGTCCGCCGCGGACGCAACGCCGCCCATGCCGATGATCGGGACGTGCGGCATCGCCTGGTGCACCTGCCAGATGCAGCGCACCGCGATCGGGCGGATCGCCGGCCCGGAAAGGCCGCCGGTTCCCGTCGAAAGCTTCGGCCGGAAGGTCGTGGTATCGATCGCCATCCCGAGCGTCGTGTTGATCAAGGAAAGGCCGTCGGCGCCGGCCTTGACCGCGGCATCGGCGATCGTGACGAGGTCGGTCACGTCGGGTGAGAGCTTCGCGAAGACCGGGACCATCGCCTGCTCGGACACCGCGGCGCAGACCTCGGCGGTTCGCTCGGCGGACAGGGCGAACATGAAGCCTCGGTCCTCGAGGTTCGGGCACGAGAGGTTCAGCTCGATCGCCACGAGCGCCGGCGCTTCGCGGAGTCGTTCCGCGCAGGCGACGTACTCCTCGACGTTCTGGCCGCCGATCGACGCGATCGCCGGCACGTTCCGCTTGTCGAGCCAGGAAAGATCCTTCGCGATGAACGCGTCGACGCCGGGGTTCTGGAGGCCGATCGCGTTGAGCATCCCGCTCGGGGTCTCCGCTCCCCGGGGGGGTGCGATGCCCCGCCGCGGCTTCAGGGTCACGGTCTTGCACACGATGGCGCCGAGCCTCGTCAGGTCGACGAACCGGCTCATCTCTTGGCCGGATCCGAAGCAGCCCGAAGCGGTGAGAACGGGCGATGAGAGGCGGATCCCGGCGAGGTCGATCGAGATGGCGGGTGCGGTCATCCCCACGCCACCGCCGATCCGTCGAAGACGGGGCCTTCCGTGCAGGACCGATCGAATCGCGGCTCGCCGGTCCCGGTTGCGATCGGGAGGACGCACGTCCAGCAGACGCCGATCCCGCACGCCATGAATTCCTCGACGGCGACCTCGCACGGCACCCCGAGCTCTCGGGCCCGCGTGGAGACCGCCTCGAGCATCGGCAGAGGGCCGCACGCGGCGATCCGCGACGCGCGCGTCCGCGCTGCCAGGTCGTTGAGCGCGTCGGTGACGAGACCGCGGATGCCGAGTGACCCGTCGTCGGTCGTGAACGTGACCGAGTCGAAGATCCGATCCGCGATGTCGGCACCGAACACGCGCGCGGCGCGCGCGGCCCCGAGCACGCCGTGCACCTCTATCCCGGCGGCGCGCAGGCGCTCGGCGAGCAAGAACAGCGGAGCCGCGCCGTATCCCCCGCCGACGGCGATCACCGGACCAGAGCCGTCCAGCGAGAAGCCCGTGCCGAGCGGGCCGACGATGGACACCTCGTCGCCGAGCGCGCGCCCGGCGAGCCAGCTCGTTCCGGCGCCGATGACGTCGAACGCGACCGAGACCGCGTCTCCCTCGACGCGGAACACGGAGAACGGGCGCCGGAGTAGCGCACCCGACGACAGCATCACGAACTGTCCGGGGATCGTTCGTCGGGCGATCTCCGGAGCGCGAAGCGACAGCACCTGGTAGTCGCCGACGCGCTCGACGCCGATCACGCGCGCCTCGGCGACGGTCGCCTCCGCGAGCGCTGCGCTCACCGCGTGTACTCCTGCAGGCTCATGACCGTCGTGTCCGCTGCGAGAAGCTCCTCGATGCCCTGAACGGCGGCCTGCACGGCCGAGAGCGTTGTGATGCACGGGATGCCGTACCGGACGGCGGCGGTCCGGATGTAGTCGCCGTCGCGGCGGGGTCCGCTGCCGGAGGGCGTGTTGATCACGAGCGCGATGTCTCCCGCGGCGATCAGGTCTCCGACGTGGGGACTCCCCTCCCCGACCTTCGGCACGATCTCCAGCGGCACGCCGTTCCGCTGCAGCGACGCGCCGGTCCCTTCGGTCGCCAGGATGCGGAATCCGAGCGAAGCGAGCCGCTTCACCGGAAGGATGATCGCCCGCTTGTCGCGGTCCCGGACGCTCACGAACACGGTTCCTGATCGCGGCAGCCGGGCGTCGGCGGCCTCTTCGGCCTTGGCGAACGCGACGCCGAAGGTCCGGTCGATCCCCATCACCTCGCCGGTGGACTTCATCTCCGGCCCGAGGAGCGTGTCGACCCCGGGGAACCGCGCGAACGGGAGAACCGCTTCCTTCACCGCAGTGTGCTTGAGGCGATCGGCGTGGAGGGCGTCGTGCTCGGGCAGGATCCCGGCGGCTCGCAGCGAGGCGATCGACTCCCCCACCATGACCCGCGCAGCGGCTTTCGCCAGCTGCGCGCCGGTGGCCTTGGCGACGAACGGCACCGTGCGCGACGCCCGTGGGTTCGCCTCGAGCACGTACAGCGCGCCGTCCTTGACCGCGAACTGAACGTTGATGAGCCCGCGGACGTCGAGCGCGCGAGCGATGGCTCCGACGGCGTCGCGGATCAGACCGATCTGCGACTTGGACAGGGTGTGGGGCGGCAGCACGCAGGCGGAGTCGCCGGAGTGCACGCCGGCCTCCTCGATGTGTTCGAGGACGCCTCCGAGGTAGAGCTCGGCGCCGTCGTAGAGCGCGTCGGCGTCGACCTCGATCGCGTCCTCCAGGAAGCGATCCAGGAAGACGGGGTGGTCGGGCGAGATCGCCGTCGCCGTCGTCACGAACCCGGCCAGGGTGTCGGGCTCGTAGCAGATCTCCATCCCGCGGCCGCCGAGCACGTAGCTCGGACGCACCAGCACCGGATAGCCGATCCGCTCGGCGATCTTCTCCGCTTCTTCGACGGAGTGCGCGAGGCCCCAGGGAGCGTGCGCCAGCCCGAGCTCCTTCAACACATCGCCGAACCGGCCGCGATCCTCGGCGAGGTCGATCGCGTCCGGTTGGGTCCCGAGGATCGTCACGCCGGCTGCCGCGAGCCGGCCGGCCAGCTTCAGCGGCGTCTGCCCGCCGAGCTGAACCATGACTCCGATCGGGTTCTCGGCCCGGACGATCGCGAGCACGTCCTCGAACGTGAGCGGCTCGAAGTACAGCCGGTCGGATGTGTCGTAGTCGGTGGACACGGTCTCGGGGTTGCAGTTGACCATGATCGTCTCGTACCCGGCTTCCCGGAGCGCGAACGATGCGTGGACGCAGCAGTAGTCGAACTCGATGCCTTGGCCGATCCGGTTCGGACCCGACCCGAGGATCATGACCTTCGGCTTCGTGCCGGGGCGCACCTCCGACTCCTCTTCGTAGGTCGAGTAGTAGTAGGGCGTGTAGGCCTCGAACTCGGCGGCGCAGGTGTCGACGGTCTTGAAGACCGGCTCGATCCCGGCCATCGTGCGCTCCTCGCGAACCTCGTCCTCGTTGCGCCCGGTCAGGTGCGCGAGCTGGAAGTCGGAGAAGCCCATCCGCTTGACACGCCGGAGCGACTCCGGATCGAGCGCCGCCGCGACCGCGATCTCGCTTCGCGCGCGCGAGATCTCCGCGATCTGATGCAGGAACCACGGGTCGATGCCGGTGGCCAGCGCGACGTCTTCGACGGATGCGCCGGCGCGAAGCGCCGCCTCGACCCCGAAGATCCGGTCGGGGCTCGGCTTCGCGATCTGCTCGAGCAATTCCTCCTTCGTGCCCTCCGGGTCCTTCCCGTCGCCGTTCAGGCCCATGCGGTCCTGCTCGAGCGAGCGGATCCCTTTCTGGAGGGCTTCCTTGAACGTGCGGCCGATCGCCATCGCCTCGCCGACCGACTTCATGCTCGTTCCGAGGATCGCCGGGGTGCCGGGGAACTTCTCGAAGGCGAAGCGTGGGATCTTGACCACGACGTAGTCGATCGTGGGCTCGAAGCTTGCGAGCGTCTCGCGGGTGATGTCGTTCTGGATCTCGTCCAGCCGGTAACCGACGGCGAGCTTCGCCGCGATCTTGGCGATCGGGAAGCCGGTCGCCTTGGAGGCGAGCGCGCTCGATCGCGATACGCGGGGGTTCATCTCGATGATGACCTGGCGTCCGGTCGTCGGATCGACCGCGAACTGGATGTTCGAGCCGCCGGTGTCGACGCCGA
>JBBDRM010000121.1 GCA_040905475.1 Actinomycetota bacterium | reverse complement strand
TCGCCACGGCGGCGTCGAGGTCGACACACAGGGCGACGCGTTCTTCTACGCGTTCCCGTCCGCTCAGGGTGCCGTCGATGCGTCACGCGAGGGCTGCCGGGCGCTCGCGGCGGGACCGATCAATGTTCGAGTCGGCATCCATACGGGCTCTCCTCACCTAACCAGCGAGGGATACGTCGGTCCCGACGTCCACAAAGGTGCTCGCATCGGAGCGTCCGGGCACGGCGGACAGATCGTCCTTTCGCTGGAGACGCGCAATGCCGTCGACGCCCAACTCACCGATCTGGGCGAGCATCGGCTCAAGGACTTCGCCGAGCCGGTGTGGATCTTCCAGCTCGGCGACGAGCGGTTCCCGCCGCTGAAGACGATCTCGAATACGAACCTTCCCCACCCCGCGAGCTCCTTCGTCGGTCGCGAACGCGAGGTTGCCGAGGTGTGCGCACTCCTCCGCGAGGCCCGGCTCGTGACGCTGACCGGCCCCGGCGGCTCGGGCAAGACCCGTCTGGCGATCGAGGCGGCCTCGGAGCTTGTGCCCGAGCATCGCAACGGCGTGTTCTGGGTCGGCCTCGCGACCCTTCGGGAAGCAGCCGACGTGCCGGAGGAGATCGCGAAGATGCTCGGCGCAAAGGACGCGCGACCACATCGGCGAGCGCGAGATGCTGCTGCTCCTCGACAACCTCGAGCAAGTCATCGACGCGGGGCCGGCGCTCGGGAAGCTCCTGGAAGCATGCGCGAACCTGCGTCTCCTCGTCACGAGCCGCGAGCTCCTTAAGATCCGCGGCGAGATCGACTTCCCGGTTTTGCCCCTCGTCGAGCCCGAAGCCGTCACGCTGTTCTGCGCGCGTGCACGGGTCGAAGCGGACGACACCGTCGCCGAACTCTGCCGGCGCCTCGACAACCTTCCGCTCGCGATCGAGCTCGCCGCTGCGCGGGCCAACGTGCTCCCGCCGGCCCAACTGCTCGAGCGCCTCGCCGGTCGGCTCGACCTCCTCAAGGCGGGCCGGGACGCCGATCCCCGGCAGGCGACACTGCGCGCGACTATCGCGTGGTCACACGACTTGCTCTCGGACGAGGAGCAGAAACTGTTCGCGCGGCTCGCCGTCTTCGGCGGGGGGTGCACGCTCGGGGACGCCGAGGCGGTCGTCGACGCCGACGTCGACACGATCCAATCGCTCGTCGACAAGAGCCTGCTGCGGCGCACGGGGGATCGGTTCTGGATGCTCGAGACGATCCGCGAGTTCGCGATCGAGCGGCTCGAGGCATCCGGCGAGGCGGACGCGTCGCGGCGGCGTCATGCCGAACGCTATCTCGCTCTCGCGGAAGAAGCGGAGCCAAATCTCCGCATCTACTCACAAGAATGGGTCGATCGTCTGGAGGCCGAGCTCGACAACCTCCGCGGGGCGATCGACGCGCTTTCGACGTCCGGAGAGACGCAGCTCGCGTTGCAGCTGGGCGGTGCGCTGTCGGATTTCTGGTACTACGCGCAACACACCACCGAAGGCGGCCGCAGGCTAGAGAGCCTCCTGGCCGCGGACGACCGCCCGACGCTCGTGCGCGCCCGAGCGCTCCTCGGCGCGGCGGCCGCCGTCGTCCAAACGGATGCCGTCGCTGAGAAGCGATACGCGGAGGAGGCGCTCGAGATCTATCGCGCTCATGGGGATGGACGGGGAGTAGCGATGGCTCAATGGACGATGGGCGGAGCATTCGTCAACCTCGGCGACCCGGCATCCGGGCAGCCGCTACTGGAGGCGGCCGTCGAGGGGTTCGAGCGCGTCGGCGACGTGCAGTTCGCCATTGTGACGACCCGAACGCTCGCCTGGTCTCATGAAGAGCAAGGTCATCTTGATATCTGCCGGCAGCTGCACGAGGCGAACCTCGTCCGGATACGGAAGGCCGGCTTCAGGGAAATGGAGGCGCACACACTCGGTGTGCTCGGTTGGTTCGAGGCCGAGGAGGGCAGGATGCCGGAAGCGGTGGAGCTCATCCGGGGAAGCCTTCTCGTGAGCCGGGAGCTCGGCGAGCAGGGGTTGCTGCTCACGGCGCTGAGCCGCGTCGCGAATCTGCTCGTCATAGCGGCTCGACCGGCCGAGGCTGCAACGCTGATCTCCGCCGGGGATGCTCTTCGCACCGAGGATCGCACGGTCGAGCAGTGGGTTGTGAAGATGGATAAGGAAAACCTGGAAAAGATCCAAGGACAACTCAACGACCAAGCCTTCGCGGACGCCTGGGAGCGAGGACGGTCGCTCACGCTCGATGCGGCCTTTGATCTCGCGCTGGAGACTCTCGCCTTGCCCGGCCAGCGTCTCCAGGGCGATCACGTCTCACCGGACGCAAGTTCGTGAAGTCGCGAGACCTGCTCCATGAGCGCCTAGTTGGAGAAAACTCTCATCAAGTGCACGACACCTGAGCAGGACGGACGACGACAATGCGTCGCTAGTTCACGATCACGCGGCCTCGCATGCCGGATTGGGCATGTCCTGGGACCGAGCAGATGAACTCGTAGATTCCCGGTCGTTCGACTCGCAACGCGCCGGATGCCTTCTGTCCCGCGTTGGCTTCAACCTCGAAGTTCAGATCATGAATGGTGAACGTGTGGAGGATGCTGCCACCATTTTGGAGCTCCACGTTCAGCGTCTCGCCGGCCCGCACACTGAACTCCGCGGGTAAGAACGCAAATTCGCTCGCCCTCATTGTCTGCTTCGAGGCTCCGGGGGAGGCGGCAGGTGTGGGGCCGACGTCGCTTCGGCCTCCCATCATGCTCATGCCGCCCATGCCCATGATGTTCTGTCCGAACCCTCCGGGCTCCGCTGCCACGACGATCACAATCCCGCTCAGTCCGGCAACTATGAGCAGAGTCGCTGTTACGATCAGAACCTTGGGACGTCGGTGATGCATGGCCCGCAGGAGCACGGCGGCACCGAGAACTACCCCGATGACACCAACTGCGAAGAACAGCCAGTACAAGAAACGCCAGGCCATCATCGTCATGATTCGCTCCGAACGACGGTCCAGTACTTGCCGCCGTCGATGGTCTTGAAGATCGTCTGCGCATCCGCCGCATAGGCAACCTGGCCATCCACGGGACTGATCGCGAGAGAACTGGCGGCGACCGTGGGCGGGATGCCGCCGAGCGATGGCGTCCATGACGCGCCGCCGTCTCTCGAGATCTTCATCCCGCGCTCGGTGAACGCCAAGAAATGATTCGCATCGTCGGGATCGGCGGCGACGGAGACTACATACCCGTCACCGATCGACGAGATTCGCGTCCACGAAGTTCCTCGGTCGATCGAGCGGAACAGCCCCGACGGCGTCCCTGCGAGGATGACGCCTACCGTTGCGGGAGCCGCGAAGCTGAAAACGGCGCTGCCGATCCCCTTGAGGGAGAGCTCCTGCCACGAGCGACCTCCGTCGACCGAGCGGAGTGTCTTGCCGCTCCGTGAATCCCATCCGTAAATGGTGGCCGCATCTGACAGACTCACGGTCATGGCATGGAAGTCGACCGGGGGCTCGAGAACGTTCGATAGTCTCTCCCAGGTTCCGCCGTCTGCTGACGACTCAACTCCCAGAGATCCTCCGGTCACGGGGTGACCGCTACGAAACAGCCTTCCGCTCTTGGGGTCCAGGGTGAATCCCATGTGGTCGCTTCGATCGGCACTTACGTAGACCCAGCTCTTGTCGTCTTGGCTGCGGATCAGCCCGGCATGAGTTGCGACATACAGCGCCCCGGACTTGTCTACGCCGAGCCCGTGGATGTGATGGAAGGTCCTCGCTGGCTCTCCAACCCCTGGGGCTCTGGACGACGAGCCTGCGTTGCCGCCGCCGCATGCGGTGAGTCCGATCGCCGCAGTGGCGACTACTACGCCGAGCCGGCGTCTATCGCTGCGGCGTGTGATGCTGTGGCGTTTCATGAAATACATCACTCTCCTCATGTGGTACGGACACCTTGGCGATAGCCGCGGTCGTTAGAGTGACAACAATCAGCGCGCTCGCAACCGTTGTGACCGTTGCCCCGCGAGTGCCAAATCTGAGCCTCTCGGCCGAGCCTCTCACCAGTACAACGCTTCCCACCACGATCAGGAGCTCAAAGCTTGTTGCGAGGATATCGATGAACTCCGCTGTCTCGGGAGTGCCAGCGTGGGGGCCGACAGGAAGGCCACTCGTTCGGGAGACGACCCAGATAGCGACGATGATCGCATTGCCGAGCATACCCGCGAGAAGGAGCCACCTCGACACGCTCGCACCGAGCACGATCGCCCAGAGGATCTGCAGCCAGGCGCCGACCGCGAAGAATATGCCATAGGCCCAATACTCATCGAAGTGATCTCCGATAACCGCGAAATGGATCGCCGCTGCTCCAGCGGAGAGCAGGACGAGGCAGTTGACCAGCGCGCTCCCGAACTTCGACCGATCGTGCGTATCCACGGATCTCCTCTGCGAGATGAAACGAACACCTGTGCCCGGCACGTCGGCGCAGGCGTTTAGGCAAAGGAGATCTAAATCAACAGCGAACGCAGAGAAACGCGATCAGGTGGCCTCGGCCAGAAGAGTGAGAGATCGGGCCGGTGAGGCGAATGGCATCGACTGTAGGGTATGGCGCCGAGAACTGTCCTCGGCACCCATAAGGATGAGGCCGCCCTGATCAGAACGACGATAGCGAGCGCACAGCACATGGTGAGAGCGCGGCTCACGTCCATGCCGGGCATCGCTGTGGCCAATGAGAGGCAGAGGAGAACTGCGATGAGAAGGGCCAGTATTCCTGCGCGAACCAAGAGGCCCATCCTGGCAGCGTCCATGTCGGCTAATCTAGCGCGGGGGTTGGCGCATTCTCAAGCGCGTCCTTCATCGGTCGGGCGAAGGTCATCAAGAAGAGTTGGTGGGGTGGGGCGGCCATCCTTGCAGAATCACCAGGCTGGAGCGTTCCTCCCCTCGGGCCTCGGAGCGTTCCGTAGTTTTCCCATAGACCCTCCGTGGAACTGTGAGATTCGATCCATGAATCATTGGTTAGAAAAAACTCTCATCAAGCGCACCGCTCTGAACCCCACAGGACGCCTCAGCGGCTGTCCGCCCGGCGCGGTACCGTGGCATCGGACCCGTGCGTGCGAACCGGATCGCCGTCGCGCTGTTGCTCGCTACGCTCGGCTGCCCAAGTCGGGACACCGACCCGGCCGCGAATGCTCCGACGCCGGCCCCGGCCTCTCCGACGACCGATGCCCGGCGCATGCCGCTGGCGATCGTAGGCCATGCGACGCGTCCGCCCATCGATCTCAGTCGTGCCGTCGCGGAACGTCTCCTCGAGGGGCAGATCGGCGACTGGCGAGACCTCGGTCAGCCCGCCGCACGGATCCGGCTGATCGAGGGACCCTCGGCGGACCTCGAGTTGGATGGCGGGGTGGCCGGCGGCCCGCTCGTAACCCGAACCGCCGGCGATCCGGAAGCGATCCGCATCGTCGAACGGGACTTCGACGCGATCGCGATCGTGGCGGCGGACGCCGTGGCACCGACCGTCCGCGCGTTCAGCGTCGACGCGCTCAGCCCCGTTAGGCACCCGGCGAAGTACCCGCTGAAAATCCTCGGGCGCCCCGATGGAACGGTGACGACGGTCTTCGCGGCCGGCGACCTCATGCTCGGCCGTCAGGTCGGGCGCGAGATGCGGGAGGCCGGCGACCACACGTTGCCGTTCCGGTACGTCGGACCTCGGATGGCGGCCGCCGATCTAACTTTCGCGAACTTCGAGGGGACGATGTCGTGCGGCGACGGTCGGCCGCGCAACACGCCGCCGTTCGCAGCCATCCCGGAGGCGATCGAGGGACTCCGGTTCGCCGGTGTCGACGTCCTGTCGCTCGGCAACGGTCATATCGGCGACTACGGCCCACGAGGTGTCGTCGAGACCGTGCGACGTCTCCGCGACGCCGGGTTCGGGACGACCGGAGCCGGCGCGAACATCACTCGCGCGCTCGAGCCGGCGATCGTGGAGCGGAACGGAACCCGATTCGGGTTCCTCGCGTTCAACGGCTCGGCCGAGATCCCCGCCGCGACGTCGACGCGCGCAGGGCCGTACGCGATCCCAATGGCGCCGTATTTCCGTCTCGATACGAGCGCGCTCGATGGCATGCTTGCAGCCGTACGCGACCTGGCGGAGCAGGTCGACGTCGTCATCGTCTATCCCCATTGGGGCGACGAGCACACGTTCTCTTTCAACGCCGACCAGCAGCGCGTGGGCCGCGCGCTGATCGACGCCGGTACTGATCTGGTGATCGGCACGCATCCGCACTGGGTGCAGGGGATCCAGCGCTACCGGGACGGGATCATCGTCCACTCGCTCGGCAACTTCGTGTTCGACATGCACTGGTTCGACGAGCCCCGCCGCGGCTTCGCGGCCGAGTTCACCTTCTGGGGCGACCGCCTCATGCAGATGGAGCTGCTCCCGGTGTTCATCGACGACCGGTATCGCCCGCGGTTCCTGTCGTGGGACGACGGGCTCCCGATCCTCGAGCGCGTGTGGGGCGCGAGCGGCCAGCCGTGGCGTCTGGACCGGGCGAAGCCACGCGGCGCCTACGTCGTACCGCGGATGCCGATCCCGAACGATTCTCCTTGCTAGCGAGCGATCGCTGGGTTTCGAGGTCCTAAGCGGAGTGGTCGATGCCGCAGGCGCCGTCGCAGAACGGGTTGTTCTCGGTCTTCCCGCATCCGCACAGCGCCGCTCGCGTGTCGCGTAGGGGGCCCCCGAGCGTCCGGATCACGAGGTCCCCACGGAGCAAGACCGGCCCGGCGCTCAGACGCCGGACGCTCGTCGGGACCGCCGGTTCCTCCTCGGATCCGTCGGGCAGGCGGTAGTGGAGCGCCCCGGTCGGGCACCGGCGGATCACCTCGGCGATGTCGGCGGGCTCGCCGAGGTCCGGCCGCACCCAGGGCTTCCGGCCGGTCTCGAAGACGGCGGGGTGGCCGCGGCGACATTCGGCGAAGTGCCGGCACCTCGTGGAGTCCCACCAAACCGTGATGCCGTCGGCGGGGTACTCCTTGCCCGAGGGAACCGCTGATCCTTCCGACGACGTCACCCGGCATCCTCCTCGGGAGACACCCTACCTCTCTCTTGAGGGCCAAGCGTCCGCAAGGATGTGGAGGTTCAAGTCCTCTCGCCCGCACTGAGCCATTGGGCTGCAGGGATCTCCCGCGCTCTACTAAGCGATAAACTAGTCCGAGTCTCGAACATCAGGTAGCAACCTCTTGCCATGAGCGGAGGTCATTATCGCGGCAACAGCAAGGGGCATGGACACGAGTGCGACGTTCCCGACTACGCATGTACTCGCAACCGTGTCGGGTTCATTCCGGCAGGTTGGTGGCTTCAAATGCTCTTCTTCCAAGGCGTGCCGCTAGCGACACTCATCTGGATCATCTGGGACGCTGCGCGGGAAGTAGACCTTTCACCAACGGCAAGCGCGGCCCCTGCAGTTTGGCGGCAACGGTCCAGAGCGGCCGGGGCGGAAGAGACTGAGTCGATTCGGTCACAGCCAATCGCGGGGCAGTTATCAGACCCGGTGATGGCGTTGCGGAATCGTCGCGGCCAGTTACGGCCATGGCAGCGCCAGCGACGCGGCCGCGGAGCTTGCCTTCATCGCCAGCCGATTCGGGTTTGCCGGGATCGGACGAAAGCCGAAGTGTTCATAGAATCCACGGGCACGATCGTCGATTGCATCGACGACGATCACGCGGCCACCGCCCGCCTGGATCGCGGCCAAAATCGTTGCGATTGCTCCTGCGAGTAGCTCTGCGCCTCGACCACCCCCGTGCAAGTGCTCCGACAGCGCCAGCCGGGCGAGAAGGAAACCAGGGATAGCGCCCGGAGCTCCGCGTCCGATAGCAGGAGGGACGTCCTCCCTACGGATGTTGTGAGGAACGATCGCGAAATAGCCGATCACTTCCCGCTCGTCGCCTATCCACGCGTAAACCCGGGCCGTGCCAGCTCGATCGGCCGTCACCGCTGCTTCTCGAAACCAGTCATCCAGGTCGTCGTTTCCCGAGACGAAGGGTTGAACTAAATGCTCGGGCGTGAGCCGTTCGAACCCAGGCACCTACCGCGGCTCTGCAGCGTGTCGAAGTCGCTTGGCGGCTTGGGCCAAGTTCGGGACGACCTCGGCTTGCTCATCGAGCTCATCAAGTAGTGCGTCGAAGTAGTCGGCCGGAACTACGGTCTCGTCTGAGAATCTACGGTGAGCGGCTTGCCGCGAGACGCCGTAGACGCTTCCAATCTCGGCCCAGGTCATGCCCGAGGCTTGAGCTTCGAGGAGAACCCGGCGCTCAAGGATCTCGACGCCCGCAACAATATGACGCGCCGCCCTGACGCGATCTCGTGCGTTGGGAGAGTCGAGAAGACCGCGGACGTTTTCGATTAGGGTCTCAACTACATGGGCAAAGTCCCTGTTCTCAGCTTTCATGCTGTCAAGGATATATTGACGGCTTTCTACTGTCAATAGAATGATGACAGCGTAGTTTTAGGCCCGGACGGACTGGGCTGCCCTGCTCGGTACTGGCGACGAGGTCAGCCTTCAGTTCCGAAGGGCTCGATATGCGGCCGTGCACGCGCGCGGAAAGTCGCGATCCGAATACCAGAGCAATGGCGCTCCCGCCGGGAGCAAGTTCTTGTACGAGCGGAACTCCTGGTCTAGGCCGAAGAAGCGTCCCAAATACCAGTGCGGCCACCGCCCGACTGCGTCGTTCGCGCGCAGGAAGTCTCCGCTCACGTCGTAGACCGTACGGCTATCGACGACATCGCGGCGCTGGAAGAAGGAGTACGTCGTGAATACTTCCTGGCGGGGCGTAAGGGCGGCTTCGCGGCTGATCCGATCGACCGGCGCTAGGCCTAGGCGATCAGCCTGGAGATAGACCTTCTCCATAGACGTGTTGCACCACGCGCGCTCAGACGCAGTTAGGAACGTCGCCCGGTCCCGGCGGATCGCGATCCCGGAAGCAAGGACGACGATCCACGCGAATATCGCAGCGCCGGAAGCGATGAGCACCATCGCGCGGAGTATGCGACTCCGTCGCGTAATCAGGCGCCTCATCAGAACGACTCCGGCGATGGTGCCTACGCCGAAACTGACCGAAGCGATTTGCTCGGTGGGGGCGGCATCTCCAAAGAGACTAGCCAGTATCGCGGGGACCAACCCACCGAGCGTACCGAAGGCGAGGACTCCGACGACTACGCTAACGCTCCATTCCAAGAGCGCCCGAGCTGTTACCTTAGGAAGCTGGAGAAATGAAGCGTGTTCGATCGGCGGGGTAATGAGCGCCGGTGCGCCCGTCTCGCCCGCGATGCGCTGGAGCAGAGTCTCATCTAGCGGTCGGTCCTTCGCGACGACAGCTACGGGGACTTCATCGTTCGGGCGGTCGGAAAACCGCCCCCAAACGACTCGTCCTCCTTCGACGGTCGTCCACCACTCCGGAACTTCCGCAGGGTCGTCCCACTCTCCCTCGTTCACACGAGCGAACCCAGCTTCGTCGATGCGTGCGAGAACGTCGGGTACGAATGCCCAATCGTCTCCCGCTTCCCCGTAGCGGACGCCGACGAACGATCTCCCGTCCATCCGGGTGTGGCTTTCCCTCATATAGGACATCTCGGCTTATGGCGGCCGAGCCTTGATCGAGGCCATGCAGGAAAATACTCTGTAGACCTCCTGGCCGAGGCCCTCATTGTTCGGCCCGATGTCGCCCGAGTCGAGCCGCCTCACCGTGGCGTTTGGTCGCGTCCTACGTCTGAGCGGCTGAGGGCCGGGCTTCTACCGGAAGACCTGGCACACCTTGATCCGGTCCACTGAGATCAACGACCTGAATCTGAGCCGTAGAAGCGCTCGTGAAGTTATGAGACGCAATCCATGAGCGCATGGTTTGAGAAAACTCTCATCAAGTGCACTCGATCTGATTGGCGAGCTCAAAGGCAACTCCTTTAGCGTTCGGCGTTCCGTTGATCTTCCATACAGAATCGTGCAGCGGGGTAGGCATCCAGCCGGTCCTGAGAGATCGGCAGCCCGCACTTCTCGCACACGCCGTACGTTCCCCTCTCGAGCATCCGGATCGCGCGATCGACATCTTCAAGCCCGGCTTCAGTGGTCGGGCGGCTCGATGAGCTTCTCGCGCTCCCGGGCTTCCGGATCGACCGGCGAACGAGCTCGATCCGCAATTCCTCGAGGCGCGCGCGGATCAACCCGTCATCCACGTCGCGCTTCTACCACAGGCCGTGGATGGTCAACCAGTCCCGACCACGGCCGGCGACCAACTTGAGCGGGAACAAGTCCATCGCGCCGGTTAGCGCTTCAATACGATCTCCTGCGACTTCAAGGGCTGTGTTGCCGGGCCCTGGATGATCTCACCGTCCGGCGTGAACCGCGATCCGTGGCAGGGGCAGTCCCAGCTCCGTTCCGCGGTGTTCCACGCAACGCGGCAGCCCATGTGCGTGCAATCCGGTGACACGGCATGCAAACGCCCGGCGTCGTCTCGCGAAACGGCGACCGTCTCGCCGTCCACCTTCATGATCCGGCCGTCCCCGGGCGCCAGCTCCTCGGGCGTGTGACCGTTCACCGGGAGCTTTCCGCCGACCAGTTGCTTGGCGACGTTGAGGTTCTCGGTGAGCAGCTTCCTGGCGGCCTGCGGGAACCGCTTGCGCGTCGAATCGAACGCCGTCGCCCACGGGTTCTCTCGGCCGGCGATCGCGTCGGCGATCATCACGCCTGCCGCGGTGCCGTTCGTCATGCCCCACTTGCGGAACCCGGTCGCGACGAACACGCGCTGGTGATCGGCGGTCAGATTTCCGACGTACGGGATCCCATCCACGGACACGTAGTCCTGCGCCGACCAGCGGTACGCCGGTTCGCCCAGCGACAGCTTCTCCTGCGCCCACGACTCCAGCGCGGCGTAGCGGGCCTCGGTGTCGTCGTCCTGGCCGACCTTGTGTCGCTCGCCTCCGACGATGAGCCAGCGCCGTCCGGCGGCCGTCGCCGGCCGCAGCGAGCGGGTGGGCTCCTCGGAGCCGATGAACATGCCGGAGAGCGCGCCGCCGCCGGGGAACGCCATCGCGTACGAGCGGCTGGGCGCGGTCTTCGCATAGAAGCGGCCGTCTCCCATGAACGGCAGGTGCGTGGCGACCACGACGTGCGGCGTCGAAAGCGTTCCATGCTTCGTCTTCACGTGGCAGACGCGGACCTTCTCTTGGACGTCGGAGACGTGGGTGCGCTCGTAGATCCGGCCGCGCTTGCCGTGGATCGCGGCCGCGAGGCCGAGACAGTATGCGCGTGGATGGAATTGGGCCTGGCCGCTCAGCCGGATCGCCGCCGATACCGGGAAGGGGAGCGGCACGTCGTAAGTGAGCTCCGCGGCGAGTCCGATCTCGCGACAGGCGTCGGCCTCTCGACGGATCGCGTCGGCTCCGTCGATCGTGTCGGCGTACGTGTAGGCGTCCTGCCGCTCGAGCTCGCACGAGATCCCTTCTGCGTCGACGATCGAGCGGATCATGTCGACCGCAGTGCTGTTCGCCGCTGCGTACATGCGCGCGCGCTCGGCGCCGTGCCGCTCGAGGAGGTCGGCGTAGATCAGGCCGTGCAGGGCAGTCACCTTGGCCGTGGTGTAGCCGGTGACCCCTGACGCGATGCGTCCCGCCTCGAGCACCGCGACCTTCATGCCGTCGCGCTGCAACATGTACGCCGCGCTGAGCCCGGCGATCCCGCCGCCGATCACGATCGCATCGAAGCTCGGCTTGCCGCTCAACGTACGATAATTCGTCTCCTGCGAGGTCTCGACCCACAGGGACGGGTTGCGTTCGTTCAAGCTACCCATGACGACCTCCATCCGGCGACGGGATGCATCTACCCCTCGGATCGCCTCGGCACACGGATGCGTGGCTTATCGGGCGCGAGGTTCGTGGGGGATGCTGCGTCAGGCGACGGCGAGGTCGACCTCGAACCAGACGCAGGTCCCGTCGCGCACGTTGAGGCCCCATCGATCGGCCATCCCTTGCACCAGGCGAAGGCCGTATCCGGACTCGCCCGGCCGCTCCCTTGCCATCGGCCGTATGCGGAATCCGACGCCTTGATCGAACACTTCTCCTCGAAGCGCATCCCCCTCGATCTCGATGTGCACGCGGATAGGAGCGCCGGGTTCGACCGAGGCGTGCTTCACGCTGTTCGTCACGAGCTCGTTCACCATCAACTTCACGTCGTCGGCCTGCTCGACGGGGAGCTGCGAGAGGACATCCTGAAGCAATCTCCGCGCTTTGCGAGGAGCCTCGATCCCTGCTGGGATCACCGCATCCAAAAGGTTCATCACTAGTGCCGTTCCCACCTCACGCCGAAGGAACACCGGTACAAGCTCTTCCTTCGGGTCGGTTCCATCGATCTGCTGTGGAGAGCCAATACAAGCACGCGTGAAACTACGCGATCGGGTCATTCGTGCTCATCTCCGAATCGAGTCTCTGCCCGAGTTCGACCACGGCGGTGAGCAGGGCTTCCACGTCGCTCGCCTCGGTTCGGAAGTTGACGATGCAAGCCCGCAGGACGAACCGTCCGTGCAGGATCGCGTTCGAGAGGTACGCGCGGCCGTCGACCTGAACCTCGGTCATGAGCCGCTCGTTCAAGCGGTCCAGGTACCCGTCCTCCCGACGGCCGTGGGGCGGGACGTAGCGGAAGCAGCAGATCGACAGCGACACCGGCGTGGCGAGCTCGAGCTCCGGGTGATCTTCCAAGAGCGAGCCCATGTATCGCGCGAGCTCGCAATCGTGGGCGATGCGGCGCGCGTACGCGTCCTCGCCGTGCGCGAGCAACGACACCCAGATCTTCAGCGCCGTGAACCCTCTGCTCCATTGCGGCCCGTGCGACCCGAAGTCGAACGTCGAGCCCGTGCGCTCGCGATCCTCGACGGTGTACGCGGCCCCGTAGTGGAACGAGTCGTAGGCATGGGACAGGTCCCGCACCAACGCACACCCGCCGGGATGGGGCGTGGACAGCCATTTGTGGGGATCGAACGCGATCGAATCGGCACGCTCGATGCCGTCGAGAAGCGGCCGGAGACCGGGGGAGAGCGCGGCCGCCCCGCCGTAGGCGGCGTCGACGTGGAACCAAAGCTTGTTCTCCGCCGCGATACGCGCGATCTCCGGGAACGGATCGATCGCACCGGTGGCCGTCGTCCCTGCGCTCGCGACAACGGCGAACGGCCGCAGGCCCGAAAGACGATCGGCGACTATCAACGCCTCGAGCGCGTCCGGCCGCAGACGGAACGACCCGTCGACCGGCACCGGCCGTACCGCGTCCATGCCGAGCCCGAGCATGTCGGCCGCTCGCCACACGGACGCATGCACCTCCGTCGACGCGTACAGCACCAGCCGCCGTCCGCCGGCGAGGCCGCGCGTGCGCACGTCCCAGCCGGCGACGCGATCGCGCGCGATCTTCAGGCAGGTGAAGTTCGCCATCGCACCGCCCGAAGTGATCATCCCGCCGGCCGATTCCGGCAAGCAGAAGAGCGACGCGAACCATCGCGTCAGATGGAGTTCGATCTCGGTTGCCGCGGGCGAATGCCGCCAGCCCCCGAGGTTCTGGTTCAGGCCGGCCGCGATCAGATCGGCGACCGCGCCGGGCACCGTCCCCGCGCCGGTGATGTAACCCATGAATCGTGGATGGCCCGGGTAGACGCTGTGATCGAAGATCACGGAGCGAAGGTGCTCGAACAGCGTGTCGTCGGGAAGGGGCTCCTTGGGGACGGACAGGGCCACCGCCTCCCGGACCTCGCCCGGGCGCCAAGAGCGTCCGACCGGCAACGAGGAGAGCTCGTTCAGATACCCAAGCCAAAGGGCGCCGGCGCGCTCCAGAAAAGACGCGGCTCGCGCCGCATCCCAATCGAGGTCACCAACAGGTTCGGGCGCCTTAGGCATGGTCATGCTCGGCGCTGTTTTCCCCGAGCGGGACCGCGCGAACCTCGTTTGAAAGGCGCCGCCCTTGGGGATTCTTTCTTGGACCTCGACCGACACAGATCTGACCACCCTAAAGGAAATCACCTGTGAAGATGCCACAGCCGCGTGGCGCGATGACGGAGTTCCTTCTCGACGCGCTCGCCGGCGCGCCGGGAACGATCGGCGACCTGCCGATGACGGTGGACGACGCGCTGGGGGGAGACGACTTCCAGCTCGCCCTCTATCTTTGCTACGAGCTTCATTACCGCGGCCTGCCCGGCGTGGACGACGGCTGGGAATGGGATCCGTCGTTGCTGCGGCTGCGGGCTCGCATGGAGAGCTCCTTCACGCATGCTCTCAAGCGGGCCGTCGGCCGCCCTGCGACGGAGGGGTCGATCGAGCAACGCTTGATCGACCTGGTGCGCTCGGACCCGAGCCCTTCGCTGTCGACCTATCTGCGCGACCACGGAACCGGCGAGCACTTCCGAGAGTTCATGGTCCACCGTTCCGCCTACCAGTTGAAGGAAGCCGACCCGCATACCTGGGCGATCCCGCGTCTGTGGGGGGCGCCGAAGGCGGCGCTCATCGAGATCCAGTCGGAGGAGTACGGCGAAGGCAAGGCGGCCGCGATGCACTCATCGCTCTTCGCGACGTCGATGCGGGCGCTCGGCCTCGATACTGAATACGGCGCCTATCTCGATGTGATCCCGGGCCCGACGCTCGCGACGGTCAACGTGATGTCGATGTTCGGTCTGCATCGCCGCTGGCGCGGAGCGATCGTCGGCCATCTGGCCGGGTTCGAGATGACCTCGACGGAACCGAACCGCCGCTACGCGGAAGGCCTTCGCCGCCTCGGCTTCGGTCCCGACGCACTGCACTTCTACGAGGAGCACGTCGAGGCCGACGCGACCCATGAGGTGCTGGCCGCTCATCACCTTGCCGCAGGTCTCGCCGACCAGGAGCCCGAGGTGGCCGAGGACATCCTCTTCGGCGCGGCCGCGCTGCTCGCGCTCGAAGGCCGGTTCGCCGAGTACCTGATCGGAACGTGGACGGCGGGCGAGACGTCGTTACGCGAACCGGTGAGACTCTCGCTGTCGGCGTGAGCGCTCCGTTCGCCCTCTCCTACGTCCTCCCGCTTCGCTGGGCCACCGAGCAGCACCCCGACCTCACCGGCTACCTCCATTGGCTCGCTGCGAACGTCGAAGAGGTGATCGTCGTCGACGGCTCGCCGGGGGAGTCGTTCGAGCGGCATGGGATCGCTTGGAGGCGTTACGTGAACCACGTCCCCCCGGATCCGGCACTTCGCTTCCGCAACGGCAAGGTCAACGGAGTGCTGACGGGGTTAGGCCTCGCCCGGCACGAGAAGATCGTGATCGCGGACGACGACGTGCGATACGAGCGGGACGGGCTGCAGCGCATCGCCGATCACCTCGACGACGCCGAGCTCGTGCGCCCGCAGAACTACTTCCGGCCCCTTCCGTGGCACGCGGCGTGGGACACGGCGCGATCGCTGATCAACCGCGCGTTCGGTAGCGACTTCCCGGGCACGCTCGGTGTCCGGCGATCCGTCCTTCTTGCGACGGGAGGCTACGACGGCGACGTGCTCTTCGAGAATCTGGAGCTGATCCGGACCGTTCAGGCCGCAGGCGGACGCGTCGCTTCCCCTCTCGATCTCTACGTCGAGCGCCGTCCACCCGACGCGCGGCATTTCTGGTCGCAGCGCGTGCGCCAGGCCTACGACGATCTCGCCATCCCGCCCCGGATGGCGCTCTGGCTTCTGCTCGCACCGGCCGCGGCCGCCGGCGCCCGCACCTGCCCGGTTCTCCCCGCGGCCGCGGCCGGCGCCGCCATCGCGCTCGCGGATGCAGGACGGCGTAGGGGGCGCGGCACCGCCGTGTTTCCGTTCCGGTCCGCTCTCGCGGCACCGCTGTGGCTGGCGGAGCGGAGCGTAACCTCGTGGATGGCGCTCGGAGCGCGACTGCTCTTCGGCGGCGTCGACTACGCGGGCACCAGGTTCAAACGCGCGGCTTCCTCACGCGCGAGCCTGGAACGGAAGCATGGGGGCCGCGCATCAGACTCATGGACGCTCATGGCAACGAGCTCCAGCGGCCGGCCGGGCGCAGCAAGATCGTGAACCGGCTTCCCGATCCCGGCGTGCTTTCGGCCTCGATGCCGGCTCCCATCCGGTCGCACAACTTCTTGGTGAGGTAGAGGCCCGTTCCCATCCCGCCTGCTTCTCGGGTAGGGCCGGGGTCGACCTGAACGAATGCGTCGAAGATGTGATCGATCTCGGTCGGGGGGATCCCACGCCCCTTGTCGGCTATGGACACGGCGACGCGATCGCGTTCCCGGCGACACTCGATCTCTATCATCGACTCCCGCGGCGAAAATTTCCTCGCGTTCGACAGGATATTGCCGAGGATCTGACCGAGCCTCGCCGGGTCGGCCAGGACGAGGGGCAGGGAGGGCTCGATCTTCGAACGGATGACGCGAGGTTCGCGCACCTCGACCGCGACGGCGTCGGCGACGACGGCCGCCACATCGGTGGGTGTGATATCCAAGCTGAGGACGCCCTGTTCAAGCTGGGCGAGATCGAGCAAGTCGCCGATCATCCGGGAAAGCCACCGGCTGGCGCGCCACATGCGGTGACCGAACTCAGAGACGAGTGCCGGCTGGAGGGCTTCCGCGCGATTCGCGATGAGCTCGGAGAAGCCCGCGAGCGTCGTCAGGGGGGTGCGGAGCTCGTGGGAGATCATCGCGATGAAGTCGGTGCGGAGCCGCTCGGCGCTCCGGAGCTTCTCGATGGTGTCCAGCTCCCGCGCGTACAGCTCG
This sequence comes from Actinomycetota bacterium, assembly GCA_040905475.1. Classification (NCBI taxonomy): domain Bacteria; kingdom Bacillati; phylum Actinomycetota; species Actinomycetota bacterium. Next base: position 5,596 of record JBBDRM010000121.1, on the reverse strand, counting down.
GCGTTCTGGACTGCTGCGGCGATCGTCGGTGCGAAGGCGAGCACGAGCGTCCGCGCCTCGGCCGGGAACCCGTCGGGTTCGGGTGAGTCGATCTGGACCACGCCGGTCTGCTCCCCGTGAGCGATCAGCGGGACCCCGAAGTAGCTGCGGACCTCCGGACTGAGCGCGCGCTGTGAAGCCGGGGGAACCCGAGGGTCGGTGGCGATGTCGGCCACGTAGATGGGCTCGCCGGTCGCGACGATCCGACCGCCGACCCCGTGCCCGAGCGGTATCCGCATGCGCAACGCATCCGGCGTGGGATCCGGGTCGCCGGCCACGAGCATCAACGACCCGTCGCGTACGAGCTGGATCGAGCCGCCGCCGAACGAGATGAGCCGGCGAAGTGCGGCCAAGCTCCGGTTGAGGACTCCTTGGAGGTCGAGCGTCGTGGAGACTTCACGGCTCAGGTCGAGGAGAAGCTGGGTCTGCTCCATGGCCGCGGTTGATCCGCTCACGCGACCATTGAACGTCGCCCGTGGTGCCCGGTCCATGGCGAGTTCTACGTAGAGCGGAGGATTTGGACTACTTAAGACCCTGTCGGTACGGCTCGCCGCTGGCGCCCCAGATCCGGTTCAGGATCTCAGCACCTGCGCGGTCGTCGAGGAACCGCGGTCGATGCGCGTCTTCGATCTGGACGGGGACGAACGAGGCTCCGACGAGTCGTGGACCCCAGAAGACGAGTTCGAGCGCTGCGCCTTGCTCCGTCTCCGTCGACCAGGTCTGGTCGAAGACGAAGTTCCCCAGGCTGTACGCGATCAGCCGGCCCTTGTAGATCTCCGCGCCCTGGACCCAGTGGGGGTGGGTCGCGATGATCATGTCTGCTCCGGCGTCGATCAACGCGTGCGCGACGCGCACCTGATCGGGATTCGGCTTCGCGGTGTACTCCTGGCCCCAATGCGGATACACGATGACGACATCCGCCTTCTGCTTCGCCTCGCGCACGGTTGCGGCGACCTTGTCGAGCTCGCTCCGGCGGAACGGATCCCAGGGCGCCATATGGATCCATACCGCGCCGGGGTCCTCCGCGGTCGCGACCGGCGGACCGACGATCGCGTTGAACGACACGAAGGCGAACCGGACGCCGTGGCGCTCCAGGATCGCCGGCTCGCGAGCCTCGGCCTCATCGGCGCCGGCGCCGGCGGTGGCGATGCCCGCATCGCGGATGAGCGTGCGGGTCTCGATCAGGGTCCGAGCGCCGAAGTCTCCCACGTGGTTGTTGGCGAGCGACAAGAAGTCGATCCCGGCGAACGTGAAGCCTTCGATCACTCCGACCCGCGAGACGAAGCTCGTTCCGCCGGGGCGCGGCTGCGCGTCGTGCGCGATCGTGCCCTCGAAGTTCCCGAACGCGAGATCGGCGGCGCGGAGGGTGTCGGCGACCGATCGCCACGGGGAGCGGAAGTCGCCGGCGGCGACCATCTTGCGGTCGACCGTTCGTGACGTCATGACGTCGCCGAACGCGACGGCGGTGATGACCGGCGCGGAGGCGTCGCCGCCCGGTACGGCCAGCTGGTAGGAAGCGGGCTTGCGGATCGGGTCGACGCCGTTCAGCCTGGCCGCCCGAACCGTGGCGCCCAGCGCCTCTCCGGTGATCAGCCCTACCGAGGCCGGGTCCCGGGCGACGGCCTTCGCAGCATCCGTCTCGGTGGCGGAGACGTGGAAGCCTGAAGGCGCTTTGCCCAAGAGCAGCCAAAGCCCGGCGAGCCGGGCCGCAGCCGCCGGCCCGAGCACCAGCCGAACTCGCGCGCTCCGCCCGTCGAGCGGCCGCCACCTATCGATCGAGCCGGTCACCAGCCCGTAGGCATCTCCCCAGGAAAGGTCGAGCGGCGGATGCGTCGGGTGGACGACGAAAGCGAGCGGCTGGCGTCCGGTGGCTTGGGTCGCTGCGACCGGCACGGCAGGGGCGGCGCGCTCCGCTCGCGTCGTCGCCGGCGGCTTCGATGCCTCGATCCGCGGAAGGGCCGCGGCGGATGCTGCCAGGGCGAGCGCCAGCAGGCCTCGAAGGAGACGGATCTGCCTCTCTCTGCTGCTCACGATGTCCCGATCGCCGCGATGCTAACAAGCGTATCGAGCCAGAGAGAGGAGGAACGTCCCTTGCTTGAAAAGGTATTTGCGTCGAGGGGTCGTAGGGGGTACAAAGTCCAGTGCGCACGGCTCCGTGACGGGCCGTGCGGCGTGCTGTCGAGGCCCGCATAGCGGGGTGGTTGTTAAAGGGGAGTGGATTGTACGAGCGCCCGACGAAGGTTTGCCTCGTCTGGGGAGCCGCCGAAGGCGACTCCGAGCTTACGGCGTTCGACAATGCACTCCTAAAGGCCGGCATCGGCCATCTCAACCTCATAGCCGTCACCAGCATCTTTCCTGAGGGCGCCGCCCTCTCCCCGCTTCCCGAGATCCCAACGGGCACGCTCACGCCCACCGTCTACGCCAAGATGGTCTCCGAGACCCCAGGCGAGCACGTCTCTGCCTGCATCGGCGTCGGCGTGACCCCCAAAGGCGGTGTGCTCATGGAAGCACACGGCCCGTGGAGCGCGGGGGAGATCGAGGACCGGGTCGGCCGCATGGTGGAAGAGGGCATGCACAAGAGAGGACTCGAGCCGTACGAGCTTGTGTTCGCCACGGCCGAGCACGTCGTAGAGAAGATCGGGAGCGCGGTAGCAGCCGCGGTGTTGTGGAGGGGGTGATCGGACGATGAACGCTTTGGGGCGGCACTTTCTCGTCGAGCTGTGGGAAGCATCCAATCTGGATGACCCGCCGCTGGTCGAAGAGGCTCTGAACGAAACGGTGCGTCGAACAGGAGGCACGCTTCTCGATACGAAGATCGTTGAGTTCCCCAACGGGGCTTGCTCAGGCGTTGCGATCATCGCCGAGTCGCACCTAACCATCCACACGTGGCCGGAGTACGGCTACGCGGCCGTCGACCTGTTCACCTGCTCGAAGGATATGGACGCCGACGCCGGGATCGAGACGCTGAAGAAGTACTTCTCGCCCGGACGGATCCAGATCGTCGAGGTCAAGCGCGGGCTGTCCGCCTAACCGTCTCGGATAAGGTCGTCGTCGTGGCTCCGAGCCGCTTCTTCGAGACGCCCGCTCCCGGCGTGGAGTTCGCCTATGAGGGCGAGCTGCTTCACGCTGAGGATTCGGCGTTCCAGCACATCGACATCTACGAGCACCCGACCTTCGGACGCACGCTCGTGCTCGACGGTGCCGTGCAGACCAGCGAGCGCGACGAGTTCCTCTACCACGAGATGCTCGTGCACGTTCCGTTGCTCGCGCACCCCGAGCCGCTCCGCGTCCTCGTGATCGGTGGGGGAGACGGTGGGACGATCCGCCGCGTGCTGGAGCATCCGACGGTGACCGAGGCCGTGATGGTCGAGATCGACGACCGCGTCACGGCGCTCTCGCGCGAGTACATGCCGTCGATCGGCGGGGACGTGTGGGATGACCCCAGGGCGACGGTTACGTTCGACGACGGCAACGCGTACGTTCACGCGGACGGCGAGCCGTTCGACGCGATCATCGTGGACTCGTCCGACCCGGTCGGGCCGGGGATCGTCTTGTTCGAGACGCCCTTCTACCGCCGCTGCCTCGAGCGCTTGAATCCCGGCGGCGTGTACGCCGCGCAGGTCGGCTCCCCGATCTACTTCCAGGACGAGATGCGGATGGCGTTCCGCAACGCCCAAGCGGCGTTCCCCGACGTGCGCCTGTACCTCGGCCATGTGACGACGTACCCCGGCGTGGTCTGGAGCTTCATGCTCTGCGGTGAGCGGCTCGATATCGATGCGGGCGCCGCCGGCGCGCGCGCCGCAGAGCGAAAGATCGCGGCCCGGTACTGGACGCCCGAGGTGCACGTCGCGTCGTTCGGGCTCCCCGGGATCATCCGCGAAGGCCTCGAAGGCGACTCGCGCAACCCGTTCACGCCGTGAGCGATCCATCGGGCGTCTACCTCGAGGCCTCCCGAGACCTCGAACCGGCCGCCGCGGTCATCCAGGGGATCCCGTACGACGGGGGCACGTCCTATCGCGCAGGCGCTCGCGCCGCGCCGAACGAGATCCGTGCCGCATCGCAGTCCATCGAGACGTACTCGCCACGCCTGAAGCGCGACCTCGAAGATCTGGCCTACGCGGACGCCGGCGATCTCGCGCTCGAAGGACTCGGTGCCGCGGCGGTGATGGAGCACATCGCAGTGGCGACCGAGGCGCACCTTCGCGCCGGCCGCTTCGTGGTGTCGCTCGGCGGCGACCACAGCATCTCGATCGGCACCACGGCCGGGACACGACGGGTTCGCGACGGGGTAGCGCACGTTGTGTTCGACGCGCACCTCGATATGCGGCCGTCGTACGACGGCAGCGAGCTCTCGCACGCGTGCGGCACGCGCCACATGGCCAAGGGCGGGCCGACCATCGCACTCGGGATCCGATCGGGCTCGCGCGAAGAGTTCGCCGACGCCGACGGCATGCTGCTGGCGTGGTCGGAGGACGTGACGATCCCGGCGGCGGCCCGTGCCGAGATCGCCGGCCGTCCCGTTCACCTGTCGATCGACCTCGACGTCCTCGACCCGTCCATCCTGCCCGGGACCGGCACGCCGGAGCCCGGCGGCTCGACCTATAAGGAGCTCCGTGACGCCATCCTTGCGCTGGATGGCTTAGACATCGTGGCTGTTGATCTCGTCGAGGTGGCGCCGCCGCTCGACGCGAGCGGCGTCTCGACCGTGGTTGCGGCCGAGCTGGTTCGTGAGATCCTGCTCGCCTTCGTGCGGACCGGCACGTAGTCCCAGAAACCCTCTGGGCAGATCCCAGAGAACCGGTCTTTGGACCTCCGTATGTATCCGGAGTACGGTATCCGGAGGCATACGGAGGTTTCTTGAGATGGCGATGAACAAGCGGGCCGAGATCCTTTTTAGCCAGGAGGAGCTCGACGCCCTCAAGCGTGAGGCCGTCCAGCGGGGTATGTCGCTCGGGGAGCTCGTCCGCGACGCGGTCCGGCGCACCTATCTTCAGCCGTCCGCTGAGCGCCGGAAGGCGGCGTTCCGATTCCTTACTTCCGGCCCCGAGGTAGATGTTGGGACCTGGGAAGAGGCGAAGAAGCTCATCGGTCGCTACGTGGACCGGGAGCCGTGAAGCTCCTCGACACCAACGTGATCGTCTATGCGCGCGGTCGCGGTCATCCCTATAAGGCTGCCTCTACCTCCCTGCTTGCCCGGGCAGAGCGCGATCCCGCCGCCTTCGGGATCGATGTTGAACTACTCCAGGAACTTCTCGACGTCTATACCAGACGAGGTGAGCGAGCGTATGCCGCCAGGCTGGTGGGGGAGGTCCTGGCGGGGTTTCCGGATCCGTTCCCCGTCACGAGGCGCGAGATCGAGGAAGCTTCGGACCTCGTCAAGGGCTATCGGCGACTCGCTCCGCGCGATGCGATCCATGCCGCCGTCGTGATCACGTACGGTCTTGAGGGCATCGTGAGCGCCGAGAAGTCGTTCGATCAAGTAGCCGGCGTGGTGCGGTTCGACCCGAGGAAACTCGTCGAGGGTTAGCCGACCGCGTTTTTGACGCGGTCGGCGGTC
>JBBDRM010000120.1 GCA_040905475.1 Actinomycetota bacterium | reverse complement strand
TCTCGCGAACGGTCACCAGCTCCGCGTTCGCACCGTGATTCTTCATCCCGAACACGCGGTCACCGACGGCGAACTCGGTCACTGCCGACCCGACTGCCTCCACCTCGCCGGCGAACTCCATCCCCAGCGTCCTCCACTTCGGGCGGAAGAAACCGATCATGAAACGCCAGACAATCGGCTTCGCGCGGCGCACGTGGCAGTCGGTCTGGTTGACCGTCGTCGCGCGGACGCGGACGAGGACCTCGTCGTCCTTCGGGACCGGCGCCGGGACATCCTCGATGCGCAGCACCTCCGGCGGGCCGAACCGGTCGTGCACAACCGCCCTCACCGAGGGCCGCCGTTCAGCGACAGCACGACGTTCCCGGTCTTCTGGCGCGTCTCGACGTAACGGTGCGCCTCCACGACGTCCTCGAGCCGATACGTGCGGTCGATCACGGGCCGGTACTCACCCGCCGCGAGCAGCCGCTCCAGCGCGAGGACGTCCTCCTTCGCGTAGCGGACGATCCCGAGCCTCGCCTTCCGCCTGCCGAACACCGACGTCCAGAGCGCCCAGGCGACGTTGTGGAAGCCGTCGGTCGCGATGTACAGCCCGCCTGGGGCGATCGACCGGCGGCAGCGCCTGAACGAGTGCTCCCCGACCGCGTCGAAGACGAGGTCGTACGTCTCGCCGTTCTTCGTGAAGTCCTGCTGCTCGTAGTCGATCACGACGTCCGGCCCGAGCGAGCGAACCAGCTCGACATTCTTCGTGTTGCAGACCGCGGTGACGTGCGCGCCGAGGTGCTTGGCCATCTGCACCGTGGCGGTGCCGATCGAGCCGGACGCGCCGTACACGAGCACCCTTTGCCCCGCCCGGAGGCCGGCGCTGCGCAGGAGCGAGAGCGCGCTCAGCGCGCCGTCCGCGAGCGCCTGCTCGAAGCCGGTCCCGTCCGGGATGTGTAGTCATGGAAGCAACCGCCGTGAGCGCCATCCCGTCGTCGCGAGGGACATAGCCGAGGGCTGCCTGCCAGAACTCCGTCTGACGCTGCAGATCATCGACGCGCAGAACGAATCGAGCCGATGCGGAGCACTACTGGCGATCTTAAGCGCCGCGTTCGACGGCACCGACGTTCAGGTGACACTTCGCCAGCTAGAGGGCCCGGCTGCGCGGGGCCCTCTAGCGCCATACCTCTCGCCTGCGCCAGTGTTCGGGAATTTAGGCTCGAGCTAGGCGACGGCGACCATGCGGTCGCTGTGAGCAACGACCTTGCCGCTTGTGATCTTCGGGGCGTTGGGAATCGCCGTGTCGAGGTTCTCGTCGGTGATCCACTCCGCGACAAGCTTCGTAGACTCTTCGGCCTGCTCGGCGGTCTCGAAGAGACTGATCGAGCTGATGACGCCGTTGCCGGCGTCGATCACGTAGTAGCCGGAAAAGCCGGGGAGCTCGCGCAGCTGCGGGACGAGTGTCTCGTTGACTCTCTCAACGACCTCGTTCGTGCGGGCAGCGTCCACACCTTCGTAACGACGAATGGTGGCTTGCATGTGATGCTCCTTCCGTTCTCCTACAGGGCAGCGCGCTCGAATGGGCGCTCCGCGGCGTCAGGCCAGTGGTCACAGTCGGAGAGGAGAGTGCTAGAGCCTCGGCGGCTTCAACAGCTAGAGCCAACGCGCTGATTGCAGTGTAGCCGCGATCCCGCGGCACCGTCGGATTCGCCGGGGCCTTGCTGAATAGCGTCGCGCGTCACGCACTACTTCCTCTTCGGCATGTCCATTGGCTGCGCGGGTGGAGCACTTGGATAGCGGTTCGCCGGTGGCCACGGACTAGAACCGGCAGGAAGCGCCGAGCCGCGCGTTCAGGCGACCGTCATGTCGGCGGTCTTAGCGACGTCTTCTTGAGGCGTTGGCCGAGTCACGCTCTCCGAGTGTCCGCCGGACGCCGGTCGGGCGTCCACTGCGACAATTCCAGCCATGAGATGGCGACACCCGCGCCTGTGTCCGGTCCGTCATCTCGACGGCGCCTCCTGCTCACGTGGCAGACTCGCATCGCACGGGTAGCGACGACTGGCGGCAGAGCGGGGACACGGCCGCTGACGCTCAGAGAGCGGCTCGCGTGGCAGGCCGCGAGGCGGGTACCGAAGCCGTAGACCGTGAGCCGTGAATCGCCTAGAGTCGGCACGCCCCTAACGAAAGGATCACGTGCCGACCTGGCTTTGGATTGTCATTATCGTCATTGTTGTGCTAGCCGCCCTTGGCTACTTTCGCCGGAGACGTTCTGGGTAGCCTCACGCGCCGCCTGGCTTCGTTTCGCTAGTCGTTTCGCCGGACCCTCCCAGGCGCGCCCCGTGGAGTGCAAGGTGCCGTTCTTGTCGAGCTCCTTGAGCGGAATGCTGATTGCGCAGGGTGCTCCAGTGAGGAGGACCCGGGCTCTCCTCAATCCAAGAGCGTGCGCGCCCAGCGGCGAGATACAAGTCAAGTCGCCTGATGCGGTGTAACGGGACTCGTCGGTGTTCCGCGGCTCAGGCGACTTGACTGCCCCGCGGGGCTTGAGGACTCGAAGCAACGGATCGCGCTCTTACCGGCGTCTTCTGCGGCATCACCGGCCTGATCTTTCGAAAGTACATCCACCAGACCATGTCGAACAACTCGATCCGCGAGCGCGCTTGCTCGATCTCCTCGAGCCGAGGCCACACCTCCGCATTCTCGGGCCGAGTGAGGTCGCGTTAGAGCCTTCCGGGCGAGTGCGCGACTCGGGATGGGCCGTAGGCGCTGCGGACAGTGCCGCCTGGATCTGCGGCCGAGCAGAGGACGACACACTGGTGTTCATCGACGCGCCGCTCGTAGTCACGAATGCGACAGGGCAGCGCCTCTGCGAGACGCACGTCGGGCAGCGTTACTGGCGCTGGCGCGTCTCCGCCAACTCGACTAACACCGCCAGCCGACGGCTCGGCGGCGTCGCGCTGCTTCGCGCGCTTGAGGGGTGCGGCTTCCGCTACGACGATGGGTCGACGGACCGCCGCGCTCAGGGCGGCGCGCCAGCGAGTGCTACCCGTACACGACCATCGTCGGGTACGAGGAGTTCGGCTACGTCCAGCGGCCGCTGTACAAGCGGAAGCCGAAGAGCACGCGGACGGCCGAGTTCAAGACGGTTCGAGCCGCCCCGTGCGCCGAGCTGATCACGCGAGTCGGCGTGCTTGCCGACGCTGACCCGCGCTCGACCTCCGATCGCACGAGCGCTCGAGCAGTGGCTCTGGGACGCCGCTGATCGCGCGGCTGCTCGACCCCGACGAGGCCGGCGCTGAGCTGGCAACCATCGGGCGGCTGGCTCGAACGTGGCGACGAGGTCGTTATTCCTCGACGACCACGGTGCGCTCTTCGGCCTGTGCGACCGCGTCGGCTGCGGCCTCGGCCTCCTCCCGGCTGGTGTGGTCTTCGGTCTCGCCTTCGCCGTAGTCGACGTGCCACATGTCGTGTTCCTTGTAGACCCGGATCGGTAGTCCGCTCTCGGGCATGTGTGCCTCTCTATGTGCTTCGCCGCTCGACAGGGTCGTGCGGCGTATCAGGCCGACCTTCGACCTCAAGCCTGACGATCGCGCTCGCGCGTACACGAGAGCGCCCGTCGTCCGTCGAAAACCAACTGCGATCGCCGGCGTTCTCGATCTTCTCCATCAGGTCTTGGGCTGAGCCTTCTCCAAGGTCGAGATCGCACTCGTGGCCGCCCGGGTCGCGTCCCGTGAGCCGGGGGAAATGAATCGGGCGTAGCCTCCGCGTTGACC
>JBBDRM010000119.1 GCA_040905475.1 Actinomycetota bacterium | reverse complement strand
CGTGGTGGGGGGAGGGTTCGAACCTCCGAAGGCTGAGCCACCTGATTTACAGTCAGGCCCCTTTGGCCGCTTGGGTACCCCACCCCGTGCCGGGGTAGTGTACCGGGCCGGCAGGAGGTGTTGAGGTGGCAAAAGACTCTTCGTTCGATGTGGTTTCAAAGGTCGACCGGCAGGAGGTCGACAATGCGCTGAACCAGACGCGCAAGGAGCTCCAGAACCGTTTCGACTTCAAGGGGACGGGCGCGGAGGTCGAGTGGACCGGCGACCTGCAGCTCGAGGTGCGCGCCGGTACCGACCATCGCGTTACCGCCGCGGTCGAGGTGCTGAAGGAGAAGTGCGTCAAGCGCCAGGTGCCTTTGAAGGCGCTTCAGATCGGCCCACTCAAGGAGACCGGCGGTGGGGGTTTCAAGCAGGTCATCGACATCAACCAGGGGATCTCGTCCGAGAAGTCGCGTGAGATGGTGAAGGTCTTGAAAGCCAGCGGCATCAAGGTTCAAGCCGCGATCCAGGAAGACCACCTGCGGGTCTCGGGCAAGAGCAAGGACGTGTTGCAGAGCGCGATCCAGCTGCTCAAAGAGAAAGACTTCGACATCCCGCTTCAGTTCACGAACTACCGTTAAAGACGCTCCGCGATCGCGGCGGCCATCCGTTCGGCCGAGCCCGGCGCCTTCGAGAAGAACAGCACGGGCTCGATAACCTCGAGCTCCATCAGGCGGGCGACGCCGTCGTCCATCACCGCGTCGACGCGCGCGTACACCAGCGGTGACTCGGGGATAAGCGAGAGGACCTTCTCGGCGAGCGCCAGCTCGTCGGGGTCGGGATCGATCGGTGGCGTTCGGTCGAGCGAGAACGTCCGGCCGGCGAGCATCTGATCCTTGCGGATCGCGTGAGAGAAGCGGCCGTCGATGTGGATCATCGCCCGTTCGCCGGAGGTCTCGGTGGCTGTAACGAACGGCTGGATCATGACGTCGCGATCGGCGAGAAGAAGGTCGAGATGCGACTGCCCGCGCTTGGGATCGGCGGCGTGGACGCGCAGCGCGCCGCGCGCCCCGTTGTCCACTGCGGGCTTGAGCACGACGTCGCGCCACGACCGCTCGGCGAGCAATCCGGCGAGATCGGCGCGGGAGCCGGCGTCGATCCACGCGGTAGGTACGATCGGAACGCCGGCGGCCTCGAGCTCTCGCAGGTAAGACTTGTGGGAGTTCCAGCGGAGCACGCGGGCCGGATTGTGCAACGGCGTCGTCGCCTCGACGCGCTCGGCCCAGGCGCAGAACGCGAGGCGGTCGCGGATGTAGTCGAACGCTGAGCGGATCACGACGAGCCGGGCCGCTACCCAGTCGACCGTCGGATCGCTCCACACCCCAGGGAGAACGGAAACGCCGCGGTCGGCGAGCGCGTCGACGAGCAGGAGCTCGTCTTCCCAGAGATCTGGATGCTCGGCGCCGGTTGCGAGCAGCACGTCGGGCATCCGCGCATTTCATCACGACGCCGCGCTCTCCGCCGCGGATATCATCCTCGCGTCGTGCCGCGAGTCAGCCACACCGCAGCGAGCCGCGAGCTCGCCGCCAGCGACCATGTGATGCGGGAGCTGGTCGATCGGTTCGGGTCGTGCAAGATCGGGCGGAGCACGCAAGGTCACTTCGAGGCGCTCGCGGAGTCGATCGTGTACCAGCAGCTTGCCGGGGCGGCCGCGGCCGCGATCTGGGGCCGTTTCCGGGGACTGTTCGATGGAGAGTTCTCCCCGAGGGCTGTGCTCGCCAAGCGCGAGGCGACGCTCCGCGGCGCCGGCCTATCCCCCAACAAGGCGGCGTCGATCCGCGACCTCGCTGCGAAGATCCTCGACGGCACGGTACCGGTGGACAACCTAACGCGGCTTCGAGACGAGGCGATCATCGACCGGCTCGTCGTCGTTCGAGGTATCGGCCGGTGGACCGCGGAGATGTTCCTCATGTTTCAGCTGCGCCGGATCGACGTGTGGCCGGTGGACGATTACGGCGTGCGCAAAGGCTACGCCCGCGCCTACAAGCTGACCGAGCTTCCCAAGCCGAAGGAGCTGAGTGTCCTGGGTGAGCGGTTCCGACCGTATCGCTCGGTGGCTGCCTGGTACTGCTGGCGGGCGGTCGAGGCGCCCGACGGCCGGGTCTAGCGTCCGAAGGAAGCCAGCGAAGGGCCGGGTTCTGTCGTAGTCGCGCGGGTCGACCAGAGTGGGTTCTGCCACGCGGAGCTGATCATCGCGAGCACCTCCGCGTTGTCGAGGGCGCCGGTTCCGAGCGTCGTCGGCCCGCTCCCCCACGCCAGCTTCTCGAACGCGACGTCGAGACCGAGCGCCGTGCCGGCCGGGTCGACCGCCACCTGCCACAGCGCCGGGACCGGCGCCGCCGGCTGGCGCATCAGGTCGAACACCGCCTGCCACCGGGCTCCGCCGAGCTGATTCAGCGCGTTGTACTCGACGAGGCGCTGATACGCGTTGATGGCGTTCGACTCGGCCTGGAGGAGCCACGAGTCGAGCACCGGCTTCGGGGACACGGGCGGGCCGCCTCGGGGGTGTATCTCGAAATGCAGGTGCGGATAGGTTCCCTTCGCGACCCCGGTGTCGCCGACGAACCCCATGACATCCCCGAGCCGTACTCGCTTCCCGGCGACGACCCCCGGCGCGTACCCGGAAAGATGACCGTAGTAGTAGGTGATCCCGTCGTCGCCCGTGAGCCAGATCGAGATGCCGCCGATGGAGCCATTCGCGATCTTCTCGATCACGCCGTCGACGGTCGCGACCACCGGCGTCCCCGACACCGCGAAAAGATCGACCCCCTCGTGAAGATGGAAGTAGGGCGTGTACCGCGGCGCGCCGTAGTCGTCGTGGTACCAGACGTACCCGACCACCGGGAAGCGACCGAATCCGCGCACGAGCTGCTGCTGGGTCACCGGGACCCCGGCGGGCTGGAGCCGCGCGATCAGATCCAGAAGACGTTGGGTGTTGCGGGCCGTATTGGCGATATCGAGCACATAGTTCACGGCGCTCCGCAGCGCCGGCGCCGGCCCGGAGCCGTTCGGTTGCGACGAGCTCGGTTGGGACGGGCTGGAGGAAGGCTTCGGTTTCGGTTTGGGCTTGGGCGAGGATGACGGCGACGGGCTCGGTGAGGGGGTCGGGGTTTCGTGCTTGCACAACAACCCGACGAGGCAGTGATCCGCCTGAGCCGGCGGGGGAAGGAGCAGGGCGAAGCTCGCGGCCAGGCCGACCGCTGTGATCCCCATCCGACGACCGATCAGCTGAACCTCCTGGAGCTCGCGTTGCTCCCCGGCGCGAGGGTGGCGTTTTCGACGCTTCGAGCGGGGATTCCTCCCCGATAGGGCAACGAGTCGCCGACGGGAAAAGGTATGGCGGAACCCGCGAAGCCCCTCCGCCAACGTCGCGCTCGCGGAGAACCGGGCAAAGCGAAACTTGAATATCCTCGGGCGGGAACCGAGCGACCCCGGCCTGTCGGCCGGGGTCGCGTTGGGTTCGTCCGTTTCGTTACACGTGTGCGCCGAGCCGCCGCAGCTGCTCGATACGCTCCTCCAGCGGCGGGTGGCTCATGAAGAGCTTCGACACCTTCGCGCCGCGAAGTGGGTTCTGGAGGAAGACGTGCGAGACGGCCGGGCTTATCTGCGGAACCGGCGCATTCCTGGCCGCCGCGTCGATCTTGATGAGCGCCTTGGCGAGCGGCGTGGGGTCGCCCAGCAGCTCTGCCCCGGACCGGTCGGCTTGCGACTCGCGAGAGCGCGAGATCGCCATCTGGATCAGCGCGGCCGCGATGGGCGAGAGGATGAAGAAGAGCAGCATGCCGAGAGCGCCGAAGGGCCCGGAGTCCTCGTCGTCCCGGCCTCCGAAGAAGAACATCATGTACCCGAGGTAGCTGATCGCCGCGCCGATGGTCGCCGCGACCGAACCGATCAGGATGTCGCGGTTCTTGACATGGGCAAGCTCGTGGGCGAGCACACCTTCAAGCTCGCGCTCGTCTAGCACGTTGAGGATCCCCTCGGTAACTGCGACCGCCGCGTGCTCCGGGTTGCGTCCCGTCGCGAACGCGTTCGGCTGCGCCGCCGGCATCACGTAGAGCTTCGGCATGGACATCCCGGCACGCTGGGTGAGGTTCCGCACGATCGTGTAGAGCCAAGGGGCTTCCTGTTCGGACACCGGCCGCGAGCGAGTCATCTTGATCACGAGCTTGTCGGACAGCCAGTACGAGCCCAGGTTCATGACGGCCGCCAGGCCCAGCGCGATCGTCAAACCCTGCCTCCCGCCGAGCATGTTCCCGACGAAGAGGAACAACCCGCTGAGCGCGGCGAGATACACGAACGTCTTCATGACGTTCTTGTTCACTCCAGACCCTCCTCTGGACCCGGCCACCCTGGCTTCGGGGTCCCTGGAGCTCCCAGCGTCTTGAGACGCCGACCTCTCCGCTACCTATGGTACCTGCGCTGCTGAGCGCCGGCTGAGAGAACGTTCGTTCAGCTCTCGACGGGTGGTGCCGCTACCGGTGATTCAGCCGGCGACGAGCGTCGACCTCGGCGAGAAGTGGTTGAAGAAGTCGGGGTAGATGCCCACGGCGATGACGACGATAAGGGCGATGGCTATCGCGACGGCCACGGGATAAGGGACGCCGAGCGGGGAGGAGTCCTCCGCCGGGCGCAGGTACATACGAGAGCCGACGGATAGGTAGTAGTAGAGCCCGATCACACTGTTGACGACCATGACGGCCGCGAGCCAGGCGGAGCCGGCGTCGATCGCCGACGAGAAGACGAAGAACTTGGCCCACATGCCGGCGAGCGGGGGGATGCCCGCGAGCGAAAGAAGGAAGAAGAGCATCGCGGCGGCGAGACCCGGCTCACGTTGGGCGAGGCCGTCGTAGTCGGAGATCAGGTTCGACGGCTGCTTGCGCGCGACCGCGATCACGACGGCGAACGCGCCGATGTTCATGAAGGAGTAGATCAGGATGTAGGTGAGCGAGGCGGCGAAGGCCTCGCGGAGAACCTGAGGCGACGCACCCTCCACGACGGCGAAGGGCAGCAGCATGTAGCCGGCCTGCGCGATCGACGAGTAGGCGAGAAGCCGGACGATGTTCGTCTGCGTCAACGCGACGACGTTCCCGATCGTCATCGTGAGCACCGCAAGGACGGCGAAGCCGGGCGCCCAGGCCGAGGTCTGGTGGACGAAGCCGACGAACATGAGGCTCAACATCCCGGCGAATCCTGCGGCCTTCGAGGCCACCGAGAGGAACGCGGCGACCGGGATCGGCGAGCCCTCGTACGTATCGGGCGCCCAGAAGTGGAACGGCACCGCCGAGACCTTGAAGCCGAACCCCGCCAGGATCAGCAGGATGCTCGCGAACACGAGCGGGTCGTCCCCACGGCTCTGAAGCGCGGTCGCGATATCGATCAGGTTCGTCGCGCGCGTGACCCCGTAGATCAAGGACATGCCGAACAGCATGATCGCGGTGGAGAGCACGCCGAACAGGAAGAACTTGATCGCCGCCTCGTTCGAGCGCGCATCTCGTTTCTTGAAGCCGGCGACCAAGAACCCGGGGGCGCTGACGAGCTCGAGCGCGACGAAGAGCATGATGAGGTCGCGCGCGGACGCCATCAGGAGCATGCCGAGGAAGCTCGACAGAAGGAGGAAGTAGAACTCGCCCTGAGCGTTGCGCGTGTTCGTGTCGAGGTAGTCGGCCGAGATGAGGATAACGATGACGGCGACGGCGAGGAACAGGAACTTGAACAGCAGCGCGTAGCCGTCGATCACGAACATCCCCGCGAACGTCGTGCGCCGCTCCCCTACCAGCGTGGCGACCGCGATCAGCGATCCGAGCACCCCGGCGAGCGCCACGAGCGCGTTCCATTTCTTCTTCTCGTCCGGCAGGAACAGGTCGACGCAGAGGACGAGCAGCAGCGCGCCCGTGAGGATGATCTCCGGGAGCGCGGCGTGCAGGTCGATGGGGCTCATGTCAGGAGAACAGTGCGGTCAGTCCAGAGACGGCGCTGTTGGTCATCTCCAGAACGGCGCGCGGGTAGATGCCCAGCGCGAGGATCCCGACGAGCAGCGGCGACCACGCGGCGAGCTCGACGGGCCGGACATCGGGGAGCTTCTCACCGAGATGCTGCTCCGAGGCCTTCCCGAGGTTGAGCCGCTGGATCAACCAAAGCATGTATCCGGCCGTCAGGATCGTGCCGACGCCTCCGAGCACCATGTAGGTACGGAACAGTCCGGTGTTCAGCCCGGGCGCCGGGTTGAACGCCGCGAGGAGCGCCAGCACCTCACCCCAGAAACCGGCAAGGCCGGGCAGGCCCAGCGACGCGATCGCGGCGAAGGCCAGGATGCCGCCGAGGTACGGCATCACCTGCATCATGCCGGGCCCGATCATGTCGATCTGGCGTGTGTGGAACCGTTCGTAGATCGATCCGGCGAGGAAGAACAGCATGCCGGTGATCACGCCGTGCGCCACCATGCCGAAGATGGCTGCGTTGATCCCCGTGTCGGTCAGGGTCGAGATGCCGAGCATGATGAAGCCCATGTGGCCGACCGACGAGAAAGCGATCAGCCGTTTGATGTCCTTCTGGGCGAGGCAGCATAAGGCGCCGTACAGGATCGCAACGACCGACAGCGCGCCGATGTACGGCGCCCAGTCGCGGGCGGCCTCGGGCAGAAGCGGCAGCGCGATACGGATGAAGCCGTAGGTGCCCATCTTCAGCAAGATGCCGGCAAGGAGCACGCTGCCGACCGTCGGGGCATCGCCGTGCGCGTCCGGGAGCCAGGTGTGGAACGGCCACATCGGCACCTTGATCGCGAAGCCGAGGAACAGCCCGGCGAAAACGAGGTTGATGAAGGCCTTGCTGCCGAACGTCTGACCCTGTAACGCGATCATGTCGAAGGTGTGCGCTCCGGTGACGGGGTGCTTGGAGCGGAAGTACATGGCCAGGAAGCCGAGCAGCATGAACACGCTGCCGAAGAGTGTGTACAGGAAGAACTTGATCGCCGAGTACTCCTTGCGCTCGGAGCCCCAGATCGCGATCAGGAAGTACATCGGGACGAGCACGAGCTCCCAGAAGACGAAGAACAGCACGAGATCGAGTGCGACGAACGTGCCGGCCATGCCGGTCGCGAGGAGCAGGATCAGGGCGAAGAAGCCTTTCGGCCGGTGGGGCTCCGGCATGATCTTCGTCGAGTAGACGACACACAGGAACACCAGGAGCGTGGACAGGATCAGAAGGGGGAGGCTGATCCCGTCGATCGCCATGTGGTAGCGGGCGCCGATCGTCTCGATCCACGATTTGTCGGCCGAGAACTGGAAGACGCGCGTGTTGTCGAAATCGAAGCGCGCCAGCACGATGATGCTGACGACGAGCGATCCTCCGCTCGCGACCAGCGCGACGGCGCGGACGGCAGCCTCTTGCGCTTTCGGGACGACCGTGATCGCCAGCGCCCCCACGAGCGGCAGGAACACCACCAGCGAGAGTGCCCAGGTATCGAACGTTTCCATCCGCGCCCCCTGCTATCCGAACCGAGTGAAAAGGAATGCGAAGATCGCCACACCGCCGAACAGATACGCCGCGTACCGCTGCATGTCGCCGCCTTGCAGGTACTTGAGCAATCCTCCGCTGCGACGGGCTCCGATGCCGGCGCCGTTGACGGCGCCGTCGATCACCTTCTGGTCGACGTACTTGTACAGCCCTTGCGCGGTCGTCTTGGCCCCGGCGGCCGCGCCGTTCACCACGCCGTCGAGCACCTTCTGGTTGACCCAGTACATCGCCCGAGAGACGTAGTCGCGGATCGGTCGCACGATCGCGACCCAGTAGAAATCGTCGAGGTAGTACTTGCGCTGGAGCAACCGATAGAAGAAACCCATCCGTTCGAGCGGCTCGCGCGCAGGAGCCGGCATGTACATGCGCCGACCGAGCGCGATCCCTCCGACGGCGACGGCGACGGACACAAGGATCAGGATGAAGTCGGCGCTCGGGACGTGGGTCTCGCCTCCGACGCCGACCCACGCGCCGAAGCCCGACTGCCAGCCCGGCACGCCGGCGAACCCGGCGACGACCGAGAGCACGGCGAGGATGACGAGCGGGCTCGTCATCGCCGGCGGGGACTCGTGAGGGTGGCCTTTCCCTCGGTACGAGCCCTCGAACGTGAGATGGATGGCGCGCGACATGTAGAAGGCGGTCAGGAACGCCGTCAGGACGCCGACCCCGTACACGATCAAGGCCACGAATTGGGTCCCGTGCGCCTCCACGGCGCCGGTTCCGAAGCGATAGGCCTCGGTGAGGATCTCATCCTTCGACCAGAAACCGGCAAGCGGAGGGATCCCGGCGAGCGCGAGCGAGCCGATCACGAACGTCTTGTAGGTCGTCGGCATCACACGTTTGAGGCCGCCCATCTCGCTCATGTTGTTCGAGTGCACGGCGTGGATCAGGCTTCCGGCACCGAGGAACAGCAGCGCCTTGAAGAACGCATGCGTGTAGAGGTGGAAGATGGCGGCGTTCCCGGCGCCGATGCCCAGCGCGGCCATCATGTACGCGAGCTGGCTGATCGTGGAGTACGCCAGGACGCGCTTGATGTCGTCCTGCACCATGGCTAAGAGCGCGGCCATCAGCATCGTGAAAGCGCCGATCAGCGCGACCTCGTTGAGCGCCTCCGGCGACGCTTCGAAGACGGGGAACAGCCGGGCGACGAGGAACACACCGGCCGTCACCATCGTGGCGGCGTGGATCAGCGCGCTCACCGGCGTCGGGCCCGCCATGGCGTCGGGGAGCCACACGTGTAACGGGAACTGCGCACTCTTCCCGATCGCCCCGCCGAAGAGCAGGATCGCGGCGGCGGTGAGCGTCAAGTGCGAGAGATCTCCTTCCTCGACCAGGTGGGTGATCTCGGTGATGTTGAACGTCTTCGCTGCGGCGAACAGCACGAAGATGCCGATCAAGAAGGGGATGTCGCCGGTCTTGGTCGTCACGAAGGCTTTGATGGCGGCACTCGAGTTCTCCTTCTCTTCCCACCAGTGCCCGATGAGGAGGTAGGAGCAGATCCCGACGAGCTCCCAGCCGATCAAGAGCTGGATGAGGTTGTTCGCGATGACCAGGTTGAGCATCGAGCCGGTGAACAGGTTCAGCGCCGCGTAGTACCAGGTGTAGCGCTTGTCTCCGTGCATGTACGCGGTCGAGTAGATCTGCACCATGAGCGCGACGAGCGTGACGACGACGAACATCACCGCGACGAGGCCGTCGATCTTCATCCCAAGGCCGAGACCGAGATCCGCGCCGAAGGGGAACCAGTCCACTTCGCGCTCGACAACGGGGCCGCCACCGCCGACGTAATCGCCGATGAGGACGAACAGCGAAAGGGCGAGCGAGCCTCCCACCGCGAGGATGCCAATCTCGGTTCCCTTCCTCGGCATGCGCTTGCCGAACGCCAGGATGAGGAAGAAAGCCACGAGCGGAAGGACCGGGATCAACCACGCGTGCTCCGTGGCCCAGTTGCCTGAGGTCGCCAGGACCTCCTCGGCGTGCTCCTGTACGACGGCGAGCGCGGTCACCATTTCAGGAGGTCCACCTCGTCGAGGTTCACCGTTTCGCGGTTCCGGTAGATCATCAGCACGATGGCGAGCCCGATCCCGACCTCAGCGGCTGCGACCGCGATCACGAACAGCGCGAAGATCTGCCCGACGGCGAGCTGATCCTGGAAGAAGGAGCCGAACGCGATCAGGTTGATGTTGACGGCGTTGAGCATCAGCTCGATCGACATCAGAACCAGCACCGCGTTGCGGCGAGCAAGGACGCCGTAGATCCCGATCGAGAAAAGGAGAGCACCGAGAGTCAGCACCCACGCGAGGTTCACGTTCTGTTGTCCTCCCTCACTGTCCGCTATTCCTTGCGTGCCAGCACGATCGCGCCGACGAGGGCCGCGAGCAGCAGCACCGATATCGCCTCGAACGGCAGCACGAACCGATCGAACATCGACCGGCCGATCTCCTCGGTCCTCACGGCCTGTTTCAGCGGGATCGTGTCGTCCCCGAACGCGTCCCAGATCAGCCAGGTCAGCACGCCGAACGTTCCGGCGGCAACGAGGAACGCTATGCCCCTGCTCTGGTTGTCGAGGGTCGCGCTTCCGATCGGCGCCTTCGTCAGCATGATCCCGAACAGCAGCAGGACGACGATCGCGCCGACGTAGATGAGGACCTGGGTCCAACCGACGAACTCGGCGCCGAGGAGCAGGAACAGCGCCGCAACCGCACCGAGCGTCGCGACGAGGTAGAGCGCCGCGTGGACGACGTTGCGGCTCGAGACGACGAGCGCGCCGGCCACGCCGGCGATCGCGACGATGATCGTGAAGATGACCTCGTGCCCGCTCACGCGCCGCCCTTCCGCCGCTTGACGACGAACGCTCGCTTGGCCAGCGCCCGCGCGACCCGCTCCGGCTTCCCCGCCGCGAGCTCGCGCTGATACGTCTCGTCATCGATCTCCACCGGTCCGTGATCCTCCTCAACCGCCGGCGCCGCAGGAGCTCCGGCGGGCGCTGCGGCCGGTGCTTCAGCGGTTGCAGCCGCGGGCTCAGCAGTCGGTGCGGAAGGCGCAGCCGGCGGTGCGGGCGCGGAGGTAGCGGTCGACGGCGCCGTCGCGACCGCCGCGACGCCGGCGGGCTCGTACGCCTTCATGGGCGCTTCGCGCTCAGGCTCGGGCTCGGCTCCCACTTCCAGCTCGGGAGGAACCTTGACGTAATCCATCCAACCGCCGAGCACTTCCATCTCGTGGGTGAGCCCCTCGATGTCGAGCTCCGAGTACTCGAAGTGAGGGCTCCAGAACAGCGCGTCGAACGGGCACACCTCGACGCAGATCCCGCAGTACATGCAGAGCGCGAAGTCGATCGCGAAGCGGTCGAGCACGTTGCGGGTTCGAGCGCGCGCGCCCGGCGTCTTGGGCGGGACGACATCCTTGTGTGACTCGATGTAGATGCACCAGTCGGGGCACTCGCGCGAACAGAGCATGCAGACCGTGCAGTTCTCTTCCTTGAACGCGATCACCCCACGGGTGCGCGGCGGCAGGTCCGGCACAACGTGCGGGTACTGCTGGGTGACCGATCGCCTGGTCATCGTGCGCAGCGTGACGGAGAGCCCCTTCGCGAGCCCGTACGCCGGCCCGATGATCTTCTTTGTGGCGATCTTCTTCTCGACCGCGCGGAGCCGCTCGAGCGCCTCCTCCTTCGTCTTCGGCATGGGCATGGCTTTAGAACACCACCTTGAAGACGCCGGTGAGGAGGATGTTCGCGAGCGCGAACGGGATCAGGTACTTCCACGCCATCTTCTGGAGCTGGTCCTCGCGCAAACGCGGGTACGTCGCTCGCAGCCAGATGACGAGGAAGGACACTGCGCCGATCTTCGCCAGTGTCCACAGCGGAGTCGGGATACCGGGGATCAGCAGCCCCTTCCAGCCGCCGAGATACATCACGGTCGCGAGACCGGACAGCGCGACGATGCCCGCGTACTCGGCCAGGAGGAACATCCCGAACTTGATGCCCGAGTACTCGGTCATGTGTCCGAAGATGATCTCCGAGTCGGCGATCGGCATGTCGAACGGCGGACGAGAGAGTTCCGCGAGGCTTGCGGTGACGAAGATCCCGAATCCAACGAACTGCGGGAGCACGTACCAATAGGCGTCCTGTGCCTCGACGATGCCGACGAGCGAGAGCGTCCCGGCCTGCATCGCGACCGCCGCGGCCGCGAGGACGAGCGGGAGCTCGTACGCGATCAGCTGGGCGGCGCCTCGGATCGCGCCGATCAGCGAGAACTTGTTCGCGCTCGCCCATCCGGCCATCAGCATGCCGATCACGCCGATCGCCGAGATCGCGAGCGCGAAGAACAGCCCGAGGTCCATGTTCTCGACCCACCAGCCGTTGGGCCCGAACGGGATCACGGCGAAGATCATGACGACCGGCACGACGACCATGATCGGGGCGAGGGTGAACACCCATTTATCGACCGCGGCCGGGCGGATGTCCTCCTTCTGGATGAACTTCACGCCGTCGGCGATGAGCTGAGCCCAGCCGTGGAACCGGCCGGCTTCCATCGGCCCGAGGCGAGCCTGCATGTGTGCGAGGATCTTGTGCTCCGCGTAGCCGATCACGAGTGGCGCCGTGAGGAAGAAGATCAGGACGGCGCCGATCTTCAGCCCGAAGACGACCCAGACGCTGTCGAAGTACCGCTCGAAGATCATCGCGTCGCGCTCACCGGTCGACGTCTCCGACCACGAAGAACACGCTCCCGAGCACCGCGATGAGATCCGGGACGAGGATGCCGGGAAGAAGGTACGGGATCATGCTGACGTTGGAGAACGAGGGCGTTCGCATCTTCATGCGCCACGGGTACTTGTCGCCGCGCGAGACAAGGTAGTAGCCGCACTCGCCCAGCGAGTTCTCCGTCCGCAGGTAGTAATTCCCCTCCGGTGCCTTGATCGTCTTCGGCATCTTGCCGGGGATGATCGGCCCGGCGGGGATCATGTCGTTGACCTGCTCGATGATCCGGAGCGACTGCTGGATCCGGCCGTACAGGACGTTGAACCGGTCGAACGAGTCGCCGTTCTCGCCGACCGGAACATCGAACTCAACCTGGTCGTAGAAGAGGTAAGGCTCGGTCTTGCGTGAGTCCTCGGCGACGCCCGAGGCTTGGAGGATCGGACCGGTGACGCCGTAGTCCTTCGCGACCTCACCGGGCAGCGATCCTACGCCGACCGTTCGCTTCTTGAAGATCTCGTTGCCGAGCAGGAGGCCCTCGTAGTCGTAGAGGCGGTTGCGCACCTTCTTCACCAGGCGGCGCGAGTGGTCGAGGGCGCCCTTGGGCAGGTCCTCTTTGAGCCCACCGACGCGGCAGGAGGTGAAGTGCAGACGGCCGCCGGTCACCGATTCCATGAGCGCCTGGATGTCCTCGCGCTCGCGGAACGCGTAGAACATCGGCGTCATCGCGCCGAGCTCGAGGCCGTAGGAGCCGAGGAACATCAGGTGGTTCAGCACCCGGTTCCACTCGGTGAGGAGCATGCGGATCCACGTGGCGCGCGGAGGCACTTCGAGGCCCATCATCTTCTCGACGATCAGCGCGACGCCGAGCTCGTTGCCGTAGGCCGAAAGCCAGTCGTGCCGGTTCACGAGCGCGATGATCTGCCGGTAGTCGCGCGCCTCCGCGAGCTTCTCGAAAGCCCGGTGCATGTATCCGATGACCGGTTCCGCGTCGGTGATGCGCTCGCCGTCGAGCGTGATGACCACCCGGAGCACGCCGTGCGTCGAGGGGTGCTGCGGGCCGATGTTGAGGATCATCTCCTCGGTCGCGAGCTCGCCCTCGCCGGCAACGATCAGCTCCATGCCTTCGCCGGGGCCGCCGGGGAACATCGCGGAGCGCTCCTCGGTCATCGCCATCACGCATCGCCCCGGTCGCTCGGGGACGCTGCGGGATCGTCTTCGGTTGGGGCGGCGGGAGCGGCAGACGGCTCCTCCGCAGCGGCCGGCGCAGCGGGCCCGCCTTCTGCCGGGGACGGAGCGGCCGCGACGGCTGCGGCGGCGTGTCCCCGTGCCGGCGAAGCGCCGACACTCGTCGGGACGCGGCCGGGGCGCGGACTCGACCCGGGTGGGCCGGGCTCTTCGCGACCCTCCCATTCCTTTGCCTCGCGGGTCATCAGCAGGAAGTCCTTGCGCATGGGATACCCCTCGAAGGCTTCGGGAAGCAGCAGCTTCACCAGGTGTGGGTGGCCTTCGAAGATGACCCCATACAGTTCGGCGGTCTCCCGCTCGTGCCAGTCGGCTCCCCGCCAGACGCCCGACAGGGTCGGGACCCTCGCGTCCTCACGCGGCACCCTGATCTTCATGTTGATCTTGTGCTGGCGGCGAACGGAGTAGAGGTGAGCGACGATCTCGATCTCGTTGTCGTCGGGCCAGTCCACGCCACAGATGAACGTGATCATGTCGAAGCGGCAGCGCCCGCAGCCCTTGAGGTGGCGAGCGAACTCTTGCCACTTCGCCGCCGGCACCCAGACCGAAAGCTGCCCGAACTGAAGCTCGTGCCGCTCGACGGCGGACGCGTCGACCTCCTGGAGGTGGGCGACGAGCTCTTCGGGCGTCATCGGTTCGAGAGATCCACCGGGCCGAAGTTGCCTCCGACGACGATCGGCTCGCGATCGGCGCGCTCGAACCGCTCCTTGAGCGATTCCTTCCCGATCTCCTGCTGGAGGCGGAGGATCCCCTCGAGCAGTGCCTCGGGCCGCGGCGGGCAGCCCGGCACGTACACGTCCACGGGGACGATCTGATCGACGCCCTTGGTTACCGAATAGGAATCCCAGTAAGGGCCGCCGCAGTTCGAGCACGACCCGAAGCTGATCACGTACTTGGGCTCGGGGATCTGCTCGTACACGCGCTTGAGGGCCGGCGCCATCTTGTCGGTGAGCGTGCCGGCGACGACGAGAAGGTCGGCTTGGCGCGGCCCGTGAGCGACCGGGATGACGCCGAGGCGGATGAAGTCGTGCCGTGAGGTCGACGCGGCGATGAGCTCGATGGCGCAGCACGCGAGGCCGAAGTTCATGACCCACAGCGAATACTTGCGCCCCCAGTTGAGGACGAACTTGATCGGCTGAGGAACTTCGACCTTGTCGATCAGGCCCATGGGCTACCTGCTAGATCCACTCCAGCACCTTCTTCTTCCAAGCGTAGAGAAGCCCGATGGCGAGGATGCCGATGAAGATCACCATCTCGACGAGCACCTGCCCCGGGTTCGGGAAGTCCTCGAACACGACGGCCCAGGGGAAGAGGAAAACGCTCTCCACATCGAAGATGACGAACAGGAACGCGAAGATGTAGTAGCGGATCTGGGTTTGGCTCCAGCCCTGTCCCACCGGGTCGATGCCGCATTCGTAGGTGGTGAGCTTCTCGGGGCGGTCCTTGCGAGGCCGCACCAAGCGGTTGAGGAAGAACACGCCGCTGACGAGGATGGCCCCCGCGATGGCGACCGCCCCAACGGTCCCGTACTGCCAGAAGTAGTCCGTCACTCCCGCCCCCTACGGTCCCGACAAATAGGGCTTCGTTCTCCGCCCCGATCACAGCGTTTGGGCTGCTCTCGGGCCATGTGAGCGCTCGTGAAAACCATCACGAGCGTGACGCGCGGCATTCTAACCCAGGCGGTGATGCGCCCCAAAAGCGGAGCGCGCCCTCACCCGGTTCGCCCCGTCAAGAAGTCGGCGAGCCGTTCCAGAGCGATCCGCCCGGGCCCGTCCGGAACCGCGGCGAGCGCCTCCTTCGCGCGACGCGCCCAGTCACCCACCGCTTCCAGCGCCAGTTCGATCGAGCCGTTGGTCCGAAGCAGCTCGAGCGCGACATCGACGTCCCCACCGGACAGCGCTGCCCGCAGTTCATCCGCGCCCGGCACCCGACCCGCGAGCGTCTCGAGGACCGGCAGGGTCCAGACGCCCTCGCGGATATCGGTGCCGGGGGTCTTCCCCGACTCCTCCTCCCGGCCGGCGATGTCCAGCACGTCGTCGGAGAGCTGGAAGGCCACCCCGACGGCGCGGCCGAACTCGGTAACCGCTTCGACCTGCGCCTCCGGAACGCCGGCGAGCCAGGCGCCGAGGCGGCAGGACGTGGCCAGGAGCGCGGCCGTCTTGCGCTCGACGACGGCGAGGTAGCGCTCGACCGTCTGACGGTCGGTGCCTGCGTGGTTGGTCTCCATGATCTGGCCTTCGCACAAAAGGCCGATCGTGTCGGCGAGGACCTGGCTGACGTACGTGCCCAGCTCCGCGGCGAGGCTGGACGAGCGCGCGAAGAGATAGTCGCCGGTCAGGATCGCGACGGAGTTGTCGAAGCGCACGTTGGCGCTGGGAGCTCCCCGGCGCAGGAGCGCTTCGTCGATGACGTCGTCGTGGTACAGCGTCGCGAGATGGGTCAGCTCGATCGCGGCCGCGCACGGGATGAGCCGCGGATCCTTCGGGTCGCCGAGGTGGCCGGACAGCAGCACCAGCATCGGACGGAACCGCTTCCCCCCGGCCTCGAGCAGATGCGAAGCGGCCTCACGCACGAAGGGATCGCTGGAGTCGACGGCTTCTCGGAGCGTCTCCTCGACGAGGTCCAGATCGGCTCGGACGTCGACGTCGACGACGGCGGTCGGATCGTTGCCTTCCGGCATGGCCGAACCCTATCGGAGCAGGGGCGCCGCCATCTCGACGGCGGCCTTCGTCATCAGCCCACCCCCGGCTCGCCGTCGAAGAAGTCCACGAGGCCGGTCTCGAGCGAATACTCGGCACCCACGATCATCAGCCCATCGTTTCGGATCAGGTGCTCGAGGACTTCCGATCCGTGTCGCAGCTGATCCGCTGAGGCGCAGATGTTCGACCGAACGGCCTGCCGGATAAGAGCATCAGGGTCGTGACTGAGCTCCGTAGCCAACGCTTCCACGGACGGCCGAACGCGGTCCAGGATCGAACGAAGGTGCGGCGACTGGGTACCAGACGGCAGTTGAAGCTCTTCCAGGGTTGCCATAACGGCGCCGCACTGGGAATGCCCCAGAACTACGACCAGCCGCGTGCCGAACCGCGCTGCGGCGAACTCGACACTACCGACTTGAGAAGAAGCGACGATATTGCCGGCAACGCGGATCACAAACAGGTCGCCGAGGCCTTGATCGAAGACGATCTCGGCCGGCACCCGCGAGTCGGAACATCCGAGGATGACGGCGAACGGCTCCTGACCACTCGCCAATTCGTTTCGGCGCGTTTGACTCGCGAGCCCCTCACGGCTCTCAAGGTCCGATACGAAGCGCAGGTTCCCCTCTCGCAGACGCTCGCATGCCTCTCGCGCTGAGATCATCGACGGACCGTTCCCTTTCGGCTGGCTATCCCGTGAAGATCCCGGCGTTGCGCGCGAGCTGGATCAAGCCTTGCGGCCAAACGCCGACGGCGACGGTGACCGCAGCCGCGACGGCCAATCCGAACGTCAGCGCCGTGGACTGCCCGAGGCCGGCGTCCCCCGGCGCCGGTTCTTGGAGCCACATCGCAACGATCACCTTGAGGTAGAAGAAGGCGGCGATCGCGCTCGTGAGCACCCCCACGACGACGAGCCCGGTCTCCCCGGCCTCGACCGCCGCGGAGAACACGAAGAACTTGCCCATGAAGCCGGCGGTTGGCGGGATGCCGGCGAGCGACAGCAAGAACAAGGTCATGAGCCCGGCGAAGAGCGGGTGACGCTGGCCGAGGCCGGTCCATTCGTTGAGGTGCAGCCGCTCGCGGCCTCCCGGCGCGCTCGCGATGATCGTGGCGAACGCGCCGAGGGTCATGAAGGCGTACACCAGCAGATAGAACAGGGCTCCGGCCGTGCCGTCCCGGTTCGCGGCGATCACTCCGATCAGCACGTAGCCCGCGTGCGCGATCGACGAGTACGCGAGCAAGCGTTTCAGATCGGTCTGCGTGATCGCCACCACGGCGCCGACCGTCATCGTCAGGACCGCGACGATCCAGAGAACCGGCCGCCAGTCCCACTGCAACGGCCCGAGCCCGACCTGGAAGACCCGAAGCAACGCGATGAAGCCGGCCGCCTTGGTTCCGGCGGCCATATAGCCGGTAACCGAGGTGGGCGCGCCCTGATAGACGTCGGGCGTCCACATGTGGAACGGCACCGCGGCGACCTTGAAGCCGAAGCCGACCGCGAGCAGCCCCATCGCGAAGAACATCAGACGCGGGTTCACGGCTGCGGCGACCTGCGAGATCGCGGAGATGTTCGTGGTGTTCGTCGCCCCGTAGATCAACGCGATCCCGTAAAGCAAGAACGCGGACGAGAACGCGCCCAGCAAGAAGTACTTCAGTGCGCTCTCCTGGGACGCGTCGTCCCGTCGGGCGAACCCCGCCAGAACGTACAGGCAAAGGGAGAGGAGCTCGAGCGCGAGGAAGACCAGCAGGAGGTCGTTGGCGGCGGCGAGCAGCGTCATGCCGGCGGTGCAGAACAGGATGAGCGGGTAGTACTCGCCGCGGTGGATCCGGCGATGCGACAGGTAGTGGTACGAGATCACGACCGTCATCGCGCAGGTGGCGAGCAGGATCAGCTTGCCGAACAGCGCGACACCGTCGACGGCGAGCGTGCCCTGCATCACGACATCGCGCGTGTCCTTGAGGTCGAAGGTGAACCACGAGGCCAGCCCGACGCTCGCGAGCGTGAGGAAGGCGAGGATCGCGCGCCGCACGCGCGGCCGGAAGGCGTCGATCAGCAGCGTCAGGACGCCGCCGCCCACGAGCGCCAGCTCGGGAGCGATTGCGCGCCAGGCGATCTCGGGCGTTTCGAACATGGTCAGCCGCCCGTCCCCGGCGAGGCGTCTTGCAGCGACGCGACGGGCTCCTGCTGGACAACACGCGCGCGGACGCGTTCGAGCGAGGGTTCCATGCGCTCGAGGAACGGCTTGGGCCACAAGCCCATCAAGATGATCAGACCGACGAGCGGCACGAGCGCCACGGCCTCGCGCAGCGTCACGTCGGGGATGAGGCGGTTCTCCTCGATCGTGATCGGTCCGTGGAACACGCGCTGGTACGCCCAGAGAAGGTAGACCGCAGCGAAGATCACGCCGGTGGCCGCGATCACAGCCCAAACGCGGTTCCTGGCGAAAGCCCCAAGGATCACCAGAAACTCCCCCACGAAGCCGTTCAGCCCGGGCAGTCCCAACGACGACAGCGCGACGATCAGAAACAGGCCGGCGTAGACCGGGGCTGCGGTAGCCAGCCCGCCGAAGTCCGAGATCTCTCGCGTGTGACGCCGCTCGTAGAGCATACCGACGAGCAGGAAGAGCGCGCCCGTCGACAGGCCGTGGGAGATCATCTGGAACGTCCCGCCGCTGAGCCCCTGGATCGTGAACACGAAGATGCCGAGCACCACGAACCCGAGGTGCGAGATCGAGGAGTACGCGATCAGGCGCTTGAGGTCCTTCTGCATCGCGCAGACGATCGCCCCATACACGATCCCGATCAGCGCCAGAGCGACGACCCACGGCACGGCGTCGCGCGCGGCGTCGGGGAACAGCGGCAGCGAGTACCGCAGGAACCCGAACCCGCCGAGCTTGAGCAGCACGCCGGCGAGGATGATCGAGCCCGCGGTCGGCGCCTCGGTATGCGCGTCGGGCAGCCAGGTGTGGAACGGGAACAGCGGGATCTTGATCGCGAACGCCGCGAAGAACGCGACGAACAGCCAATTCTGGATGCCGGTGGAGAACGCGACCTGCGACAGCTGCTCGTAGTCGAACGTGACATGGCCGAGCGCCGACCGGGCCTGGAACCCGACGACGAGGATCCCGGCGAGCATCACGAGGCCGCCGAAGAGCGTGTACAGGAAGAACTTCACGGCGGCGTAAACGCGACGCTCGTACCCCCAGTAGCCGATCAGGAAGTACATCGGGACGAGCATCCCTTCCCAGAACACGTAGAAGAGGAGCAGGTCCATCGACAGGAAGACGCCGAGGATCGCGGTCTCGAGGCCAAGCAGGAGCCCCATGAAGAGCTTCGGGTTGCGCGTCACGTTCCACGACGCGAGCACACAGATCGGGAACAGGAACGCGGTGAGGACGACAAGCCAGAGGCTGATGCCGTCGACGCCGACCTTGTAGCTCGCCCCGAACGCGCGAATCCACTGGTGCTGCTCGACGAGCTGGAAGCCGGCGTCCGACTTGTCGAATCGCGCGAGCACCGCGAGCGAGGTTCCGAAGCCGCCGACCGACACCGCGAGCGCCCACCACCGGATCGCGGTGTGGCGCGCGCTCGGAACGAACGCCAGCACGGCTGCGCCGGCGAGTGGGAGCCACAGCGTCCAGGAAAGGATGCCCATCAGCGGGTCCTCCCGACCAGGAGCCCGACGAGCACGACGGTTCCGGCGAGCACGCCGAGCGCGTACGTGCGAACGAAGCCGGTCTGGACCTTGCGCACCGTGCCGGAGAGCAGGGTCATTCCGCGCCCGACGTTGTTGACGACGCCGTCGATCCATCTCGCGTCGACGACGAAGGCGAGGGTCGCGGCGACGAGCCTGCCGACGCTGGTGAACAGGAACTCATAGAAGGAGTCGATGTAGAGGCGGTTCCGAGCCGCTCGCCACGCCAACCCGGCGCGCTGGCGGCGGCGCTGCCAGTCGAACGCGCCGAGGTACATGTACCCGGCCACGCCCACTCCGGTCAGCCCGGCAGTGGTCGCGATCGCCGATAGCGCGAGCGGCGAGAGCCCGGATCCTCTTTCCTCAGGGGCCGGGGGAAGCACGGCGCCGGGGAGAACCGCATGACCTTCCGCCACATGCTCCGTCTGGGTGCCCGATGCGAGATCGGTTCCGGCGGTGATCGCGAACGTTTCGGCCGTCGGCGCGAGGAACTGCTGGATCCTGCCGCCGTGGGGGCTCAGCCCCAGCAGTCCACCGACCAGCGCGAGGGCAGCGAGCACGCCGAGCGGGAACGCCATCACCGGCGGGGACTCGTGCGGGTGCTGGTGCGACTCGAGTCGGCTCTTCCCGAAGAATGTCAGGAAGATCAGCCGCGACATGTAGAAGCCGGTGCCGGCAGTCGCGACGAGCAGCAACACCCAGATCACGGTATGCCCGCTCGCGTACGCGCCCTCGAGGATCTGATCCTTCGAGAAGAAGCCGCTCGTGCCGGGGAACCCGATGATCGCGAGCCACCCCGCGATCATCACCGTCGCGGTGAACGGGATCTTGCGCGCCAGCCCGCCCATCTTCGTCATGTCGGTCTCGCCGGCGAGCGAGTGCATCACCGCACCGGCCCCGAGGAACAGCAGCGCCTTGAAGGACGCGTGGGTCACGAGGTGGAACACGCCCGCCGTGTAGGCGCCGACCCCGACACCGACGAACATGAAGCCGAGTTGGGAGATCGTCGAATATGCGAGGACTCGTTTTATGTCGTCCTGCACGAATGCGATGTACGCGGCCATCAAGGCAGTGGCTAACCCGATCCACGCGACCACATCCCCAACGGACGCCGAGGCCTCGAAGATCGCGTGCGATCGGGCGACCATGTACACGCCGGCGGTGACCATGGTCGCGGCGTGGATCAAGGCGCTGACCGGCGTCGGGCCCTCCATCGCGTCGGGGAGCCAGACGTGCAGCGGGATCTGCGCGCTCTTGCCGGCGGCGCCGGCCAGCAGCAGCAGCCCGATCGCCGTGGCGGTGGAGCTCCCGCCGCCCAATGAGCCGATCTGGGAGAAGACCGTGTCGTAGTCGAGGGAGCCGAACGAGACGAAGATAAGCACGATCCCGATCGCGAACCCGAGGTCGCCGACCCGGTTGGTGATGAACGCCTTCTTCGCGGCGCCGGACGCGGACGGACGCTCGAACCAGAACCCGATCAGCAGATAGGAGCAGAGCCCCACCAGCTCCCACCCGGCGTACAGGACCAGGAAGTTGTTCGCAAGCACCAGCAGGAGCATCGAGAAGGCGAACAGGTTCAGGTACGCGAAGTAGCGCGGGTACCGAGGATCGTCGTGCATGTATCCGATCGAGTAGAGGTGGATCAGCGCGCCGACGCCGGTGACGACGAGGATCATCACGAGCGACAGCGGGTCGATGCGGAGATCGAGCGATACCCCGAAGCTGCCGGAGACGATCCAGTCGTAGACCGGCTTGATGAAGGAACGTTCCCCGACGGGCCTGTGGGTCACCTGGACGAAGGTCACCAGTCCAGTGACGAACGAGGCCACCATCATCAGCGTGGCCAGGGGCCCGGCGGCCTTGCCGGCGCGCTTGCCGATGAGCAACAAGAACGTCGCCCCGGCGAGCGGGAACAGCGGGATGAGCCAGGCGACGTTGACCGCAGACGGGACGTCAGCCACGCGCGTTCACCATTTGAGGGTCTTGGCGTCGTCGACCGACGCGCTGGCCTTCCGGCGGAAAACAGACATGATGATCGCGAGCCCGACCACGACCTCAGCCGCCGCGACGATCATCACGAAGAACGCGAGCACCTGTCCGTCGAGGTTGCCGTTCATGCGCGCGAACGTGACCAGCGTGAGGTTGACCGCATTCAGCATGAGCTCGATCGACATGAAGATGATGATCGAGTTACGCCGAGTGAGAACCCCGACGACCCCGGTCGTGAAAAGCATGGCGGCGAGCGCCAGGTACTGCGCGGGCTGGATCAAGGCTCGTCCCAGACCTTCGCCGGCTCTCGCGCGGGATCACGTCCATCAGGCGTCGAGTCGCCGATCATGGAGGCGCGTTCTTCTTCCTCTCTGCGCCGCCCGAGAACCATCGCGCCAACCGCAGCGACGATGAGGAGCAGTGAGGCGACCTCGAAGGGGAACATGTATTTCGTGAACAGGACGCGGCCGACGGCCTCGACGTTGCCGCCCTGGTTCGCGGCCTCGAGCCCCTGGAACTGCACCCCGCCGACCGTGGTGTGCAGCGTCCAGACGGCGAGGCCGGCGAAAGCGAGCCCGAGCACGATCGCCAGCGGATACTGCAGCGGGATCTTCTCTTCGACGACGTCGTCCCGGTCGACGCCGAGCAGCATGATGACGAACAAGAACAGCACCATGATCGCCCCGGCGTAGACGATGACCTGCACCGCAGCCAGGAAATGCGCGTCCAGCAGCACGTAGAAGACCGACAGCGTGAAGAAGTTCAGAACGAGGAGCAGCGCGCTGTGGATGGGATTCCGCGCGCGGATCATCAGGATCGCGCTCCCGAGCGACAGGAACGCCATGACCCAGAAGACGTACTTCTCCATCGATCCCTTCCTCAGTGAT
>JBBDRM010000118.1 GCA_040905475.1 Actinomycetota bacterium | reverse complement strand
ATCCCCCAAGACCGACACCGCCATCGCGCTCCGCCCGCTCCTGCGTCCGATCCCGATGTCGCCCGACCTTCCGCCGGTCGTCGCGTTCGTACGCGTGAAAGTCGAGCGGGGGCGCGGCGACGAGGTACTCGAGGCAGTGGGATCGATCCCCGGATTCGTCGGCGCTGTGCTGGTCGCGGGGAGCTTCGATCTGTTGCTCGAGTTCGGCCGCAACTCAGTGGACGAGGTGGCGGCCGTCTTGCGCGACGAGCTTCAAGCGATCGACGGGATCGCCTCAACGGTCACCTCGATCGCAGGCGAGGTCGTTCACTCCGGCTGACGCCGATACGGTCACGCCGGGGAGCCGGAAGAAGGAAAGCGTCCCGGAGCGCCATAGCCACACGCCCCGGGACGCCTAGGGAGCCGTTCAGGCAACCGGCGTGAGCAGAGCCTCCATCGTGTGCTCCGCGCCGACGTGGTCCTCACAGAGCTCTTTCACGCTCTCGAACCGCTCCATAAAGCCCGGCAGCTCCCACCACGCGTGGATCGAGTCGCGGTCGGTCCAGGTACCGTACGAGATGAAGTAGAGCGGATCGGCCATGTTGTGAAGCAGCGTGAACGACTTGGCCCCGGACGCGTTCTGGGTCGCCCAGCCCGTGAAATCCTTCCAGCGCTTGACGAACTCGTCTTCGTTTCCGGGCTTCACCTTCCAGTACGCGGCGATGTACTGATCGCTCATGTCCTCTCCTCCTCCTCGGTCGGGCCGGCGGACGCCGGCGATCGATCCCACCGGCACGTTAGGGCCGCGCCGTTCCTCGGCCGTTCCTGCTCGGAAAACGGGCGGATACCTCGACCGAGCCCCGGAGCGGGGTTAAGGTCGGAGCGATGACCGCTGTCTGCACGGTCCGCGTCCTCGGGGGATTCCTTGTCGCGGTGGACGGCAGATCCGTGCCCGACGACGCCTGGCGGCACCGACGGGGAGCCGACCTCGTGAAGCTCCTGGCACTGGCGCCCCGGCATCGCCTCCACCGGGAGCAGGTCATGGAAGCCCTTTGGCCGGATATGGCTTCCGATGCCGCCGGGGCAAACCTGAGGAAGGCGGTGCACTACGCCCGGCGGGCGCTCGGCTCTGAGGCCGCAGTGGCGACGGAGGGATCGATGCTCCAACTGTGGCCCCAGGGCCGGCTCTCCGTGGACCTCGACCGCTTCGAGGAGGCGGCCACCAGCGCGATCTCGGCCGAGGACCCTGCGATCCCGACGGCCGCGGTTTCGCTTTACCGCGGGGAACTCTTGCCGGAGGATCCGTACGCGACATGGGCGTCGACTCCTCGTGATCGCGCCCGGCTCTCTTACCTCCGGCTCCTGCGCCGTGCGGGGATGTGGGAGCGAGTCATCGATGTGGATCCCGCTGACGAGCAGGCTCACCGCGAGCTCATGCGCGCAGAGCTTGAGGCGGGCAACCGCCAAGCGGCGATCCGTCAGTTCGAGCGGTTGAGGGACGCGCTGCGTGAGGAGCTCGGCGTATCGCCCGACGCCGCATCGGTCGAGCTGTACGAAAAGGTTCTCGCCATGGAAGGGCACGAGCCGCCGACGCCGCAGGAACGAGCGCGCGGGCTGCTCGCGCGGGGGCTGGTGCACTGGAACCGGCGCCATCTCGATTTGGCCGAACGGAACGCGCAAGAGGCGCGCACGCTCGCGATCGAGGCCGGGCTGGGTCGCGAGCTCGGGGAGGCGAGCGCGCTGCTCGGACTCGTCGCTCACGCGCAGGGACGCTGGCGCGACTTGTTCCGAATCGAGTTCCAGGACTCGGTCGGCCGGGCTCCCGAGCTCGCCTCGTTCGTGCTCGACGCGCACCTCTGTTTCGCGGAGTTCTCGCTGTACGACCCGGCGGGGCACGAGGATGTCGTCCCGTTCGCCAACGAGTTACTGTCCGTCGCCGAGGAAGCGGGATCCATCCACGGGCGCGCCGTCGCCACGCTCATGCTCGGCGAAGCCGCGTTGCTGTCGGGACGGCTCGACGAAGCGGAGCGCCAGTTGAAGCGCGCAGCGGACCTGAATGAGGACGCAGGGCATGTGTCCGGACAGTCGTTGGCAACGGCGCGACTCGCCGAATCGGCGATCGCCCGTGCGCAGCGATCGCGCGCGATCAAGCTGCTTTCGAAGGCGCGACGGCTGGCGGAACGATCGACGCTGGTTTCACACCTGCTGGTCCGAGTGCTCGGCGCGATGGTTCAAGCGGCAGCCGACCCGAAGCGCGCCCTCGAGGTGGTGAAAGACGCGGAGGTCGCTCTCGCTCGCCGGGAGGTCTGCGAGCCGTGCTCGATGCCGTTCCGCGTCGCCGCCACGACGGCTTCCGCCCGCGCGGGCGATCGGGATCGTGCGGCGAAGTACCTGGAGGACGCCGAGCGTCTTGCCGGGATGTGGCAAGGTGGCCCATGGCTCGCGGCCGTGTGGGAAGCGCGAGGCGAGTTGCGACGGGCCGAGGGAGAGGAAGATCAGGCGGCGGCCTTGTTCCGCGAGGCGGCCGAGGGATTCGCCCGCGTCGGCCGGACACTGGATGAAGCACGGTGTCGTGTGGCGGCGGACGCGCTGCGCTGAGCTGCCTCCGCGGGCGCGAGAGAACCCGCCACCGAAGTCGCCGCCGGTGATCGAGAGCTAGTGTTTGGCTAGGAACGCGGCCACCGCTTCGATGAAGATCGCCGGCGTCTCCGCGTACGCTCCGTGACCCGCGTTGGGGATCGCGATCAGCTCGGCGTTGGGAAGCAGGGCGCAGAGCTCGCGCGCGTATCGCGGCGGAGTGCAGATGTCGTCCTCGCCGACGATCACGAGCGCAGGAACGGTTACCGAGCCGAGCCGGTCGGCGGCGTCGTGCGCGATGTCGGCGTCGCACTGTCGGATCCAGCCGTCGGGCCGCTGCTGCGGCTCCTCGGCGAGCATCGCCTGATGGAACCCCTCGACGAGACCCGGCTTCGCGTAGGTCGCCGGCGACCACGCCCACGGGCCGAAGGCGTCGAGGAACGCGTCCTCGTCGTCCCAGTACTGCCGGCGGATGGCCTGCCAGTTGCGCATCTCGGCCTTGAACCATTCGTCGGAACGCGCCCACGTCGCCACCAGGATCAGCGACCGGACAAGATCCGGCCGCCCGATCGCGAGCTCCTGCGCGGCGGCGCCCCCCAGCGAGTAGCCCAGCACGTGCGACGCGCCGAGCGCCAGGTGATCCATGACCGCGGCAGCGTCGGCGGCCAGATCGGCCGGCGTGTAGGGCTCGTCGACGTACGACGACTCGCCTGAGTCGCGGTGGTCGATCGCGACGCATCTATGGGTCTCGGAGAACCGATCAACCTGGACGACGAAGCCCTGCCGTGACTCGCCGGTGCCTTGCAGCCAGACGATCGGATCGCCCGCGCCGACGTCGTCGAACGCGATCGAGCGTCCGTCCAGCGTGATGCTCGTCATCGGAGCGCGAGCCTACCGCAGCGCCCCCGGAGGTGACAGACATGACAGACATGACAGTCACCTCCGCGAGTGCCTAGGGTCCCGGCGCGTAAGATGCCGGCATGCCTAAGGCACCTCTCCTCGACCCCGACTCGATCGAGCTCGAGCTTGCTGCACTTGAAGGCTGGAGGCGTGACGGCGACACGATCGTCAAACGATTGGAGTTCGAAGACTTCGCGGAGGCGCTCGCGTTCGTGAATCGGATCGCGGAGCCGGCCGAGGCGATGAACCACCATCCCGACGTCGCGATCCACTGGAACGAGGTGACGTTGACCCTGTGGACGCACGCGTCCGGCGGCCTGACCCACAGAGACTTCGAGTTGGGGGGGGGGGGGGG
>JBBDRM010000117.1:5308-95455 GCA_040905475.1 Actinomycetota bacterium | reverse complement strand
GTGCTCGGAGCGCTCGGCGCCGGCGTGCGTGCCTGCGCGGGCGCGACGGCACGCGACGAGCCGCTCCAGGTCGGCGTCATCATGGGGCACAACGACGTCACGGGCTGGGTGCTGGCCGTGCTCGCCGTGTTGCTCGGGCTCTCCGCGATCGTGTGGCTCGGCCGGCGGAAGGTTCTCAAGCTCGGTGCCGCCGGCGTCGCTATCGCCTTCGGGATCCTCTCCGGCATACGAATCGACTTCTTCGACCGCCGAGCCGCCGAGCTTGCCACGGCGGCGCAGCGTCAGCCCGACTTCGCCGGCTATCACGCCGGGCTGGGCTGGGGCGCGTGGATGCTCCTCGCAGCGGCGATCGTTGCGGCCCTCGTGCTCCTCGTGGCCGCACTCCGCTCCCTCGATCTTCGCAAGGGTTTGTCCGCATGAGGCGCTGGCTGGTGAACGCCCTCGCGCTCGCGCTCGCGCTGACCGCGTGCGGCACGACCGTGCTCGCGCGCAAGATCGAGCCGGCGGCCGCGCCGTCGATCGAGCCGAGCGCACGCGCGACGCAGCTCAGCGGCGGAACCCAAGGGGACGTCAACCTCGACGAGCAGGTGCCGGGCATCGTGGGTTCGGACCCGGCTTCGCGCTGCGGGACCAACGCGAACCCGTCGCACGGATTCACGGCCAAGTCCATCAAATGGGGAACGATCATCCCGTTGTCGGGCGCGCTGAGGCCTTTGGGCGAGCAGACCGCGCGCGTGATGCGCGTCGCCGTCAACTACCTGAACACGATCAAGAGCGTGCCCGGCGGATTCGACTGGAGCTGCCCGACGCGGCCTGGGATCTGGGGCCGAACCGTCGAGCTGAAGGTGCTCTCGCTTAACCGCAACGATCAGGATGAGGCCGCGGCCGCGATGCGACGCCTCATCGACGTCGAGAACGCTTTCCTGGTGCGCGACTGTTACCTCCAATCGAACCTGATGGGACCGGCGACGCAGTACCAGAACAAGAAGAAGGTTCCGGGGATCTGGTGCTACTTCTCCGAGATGCGCTACCCGAGGCTCGATACGTACAACTACGCACCGGGCACCGACCTTCTGAAGGTGGCGGCGATCCACGTCGGCTATCTGATGAACACGCTCGGACGCAAGCGCCTGGCGGTCTTCTCGGACCCGTCGCTGATCAACAACCAGGTGCGCGTCGTGAAGCAGGTCTACAAGCACATCACGGGCCGAGAATTGCCCGAGAAATGCATCGCGTACAAGAAGGCTCAGGAGGCGCCCGGTGGCCTTCAGTCCGAGGTCCAGCAGGTCCGGAACTGCTATGAGGGAATCGACTCCAACCCCGAGCCGGATGCCGTCATCGCGCTGGACGCGATCACGGGCGTGTTCGCCGCCATCTCGGCGGAGAACGCGGGTTGGGGGATGACGGATACGGGCGTGCAGTGGGCATGCGCGACGTGTTGGGTGCAGACGCTCGCGGACGTGTGCGGGCCGGCGTGCACCGGGATGATCACCGACTGCCAGGCGCTGCCGTGCATCCCCTGGTCGAACCTCCCGGGCGCGGAGACGCTGCGCGACGTGCGGGAGAAGTATCTGCCGAACGAGCCGGAGGACGTCTTGACCTACGGACCCATCGCGATCACGCTCGGGCTCGGACTGTGGCTGGGGATGACCGGCCCCAACCTTTCTCGCGAAGGGCTCATCCGCACGGTCGGGAACCTCAAGAACTGGGACGCCGGCATCGGACCGATCCTCACGACCGGTCCCAATGATCACTTCGGCGGGAAAGCGATCTGGCTGATCAATTTCACGGGCGAGAGCTTCGACGACCGAACCAATGGATTCGTGACGCTGTCGGACGTCAAGGTTCCCGGCAGCCTGACGGAGACGTGATCCCATGAAGCTCAAGAGAGCTCTTTCGGTCGTCGTGCTCGGGATGATCCTCGCGTCGCTCGCGTCCTCCCCGGCGATGGCCGAGGAGAAGACCGTGCTCGCCTATTCGATCAAGGAAGCGCGCGCGTCCCTCTGGCAGATCCACTACCCGCAGTCGACGTTCGTGACCGAGAAGTATTCGCCGTGCGTCGCCGAGAACGACGAGAACTACGGCTGCGACCGGGCCCGCTACAACCAGACCCCCGACTCGTGCGAGGACGCCGCGCTGGGTCGTACCGAGGAAGCGCCCGAGACGCCGAAGCCCGAGGACGCAGAGGGTGGGGTGACCGACGACGGCGGCATGGGTGCGGCGAGCGAATGGCCGAGAGGCAACCCCGTGACGGTCACGCACGGCTTAGCGTCGGGCCATATGGCCTCGACTCCCGAGTCGGGCGGTTTCGCCTCGATGTACTACGTCGACAACAGCGGCCGCCGCGAAACCGAGGCACACGTCGAGAGCGACGCTTTCGTCGGCAACCGCAACGACTACGAGGAACGCTGCGCCGTCGTGGACGCCTTCTCCGAGACGGGGATGTACCCCGGTCCCTTCAACGCGCACATGCTCTCCCGAGCGAACGACACGTCCACCTACAACATGTCGGCCTTCACGACGTTCGAGGGAGCCACGACGGCGCCGGGCGGCTCCAAGGAGGGCGTGTCGATCGTGAAGCTGTGGGAGGCGGGCGGCCGGATCCACGGCGTTCTCACCTCGACGGTGCGTGGAGCGAATCTCGCGGACGGCGCGATCATCATCGACGCCGTGCGTTCGGTGATCTCCTTCTCGTCGGACGGGACCGAGAAGGGACTCGTGGCCATCGCGAAGACCGAGGCATCGGGGCTCCACATCGGCGGCTCGAAGATCGCGTCGCTCGATGCGGGGCAGATCATCGCGCTCGGCCCGGACGCGTTCCTCGGCGTCGTTCGCCCCGTCGTTCAGGTCGCGGACGAGGGCCGTCGGGTGATGATCCGTGCTCCGGGTGTGTTCCTCGCGGCCAAGACGATGCTCAACCAGATCTGCCTGCCCGAGGACCCTTTCAACGGCGATCCGTTCTTGAGCATCGGCTACGGCTATCCCTGCAGCCCCGTCGACCCCTTCGACGGACAGAACCCGTTCCCGGAGAGCCTGGCCGGCAATCTCACCCTCGGCGGCAAGTTCTTCGGCGATCAGGTCATTTACGTGGCCGGAGCGATCCTCAACGCCGGCGTCGGACGCGTCCCCGCCTCGAGCTTCCTGCCGGAGCTGCCCACCATCCCCATCCCGCCGATCCCGCCGATCGTGCCGCCGCCGATAACGCCGCCGGTGGTCGGTCCACCTATTATCCCGCCGGCGCCCTCGCAGCCGGTCGCCCTGCCGCGCTTCGAGGTGCGCTCGCTGGCCGGGAGCCCATGGCCGGCCGCGGTGATCGTCGCGCTGGGCTTCATCGGGTTCCTGATGATCATCGGGCGATGGACGACGCGATTCGCTTGGGCCCGCGCGTTGTCGCGCTACCCGCCTTTCCCGGCTTTCGGCTGGGCCTACCGCGCCTTCTTGAAGGGCTGACCGGGTGATACTCGCCGCCCCGGTGATCGAGGTGACGTCGTTCGGCCTCGCTCGCGGGGCGGTGTACGCGCTCCTCGCGCTCGGGCTGGTCCTGATCTACCGAACCACAGGTGTGACGAACTTCGCGCATTGGGGGATCGGCCTGTTCGGGCTCGTCGCGTACTTCCTCTTGACGTCCAAGGCCGGCATGTCGCCCGTGCTCGCCGCGATCCTCGCGGTCGTGTTCAGCGGCGCCACC
This sequence comes from Actinomycetota bacterium, assembly GCA_040905475.1. NCBI lineage: Bacteria > Bacillati > Actinomycetota > Actinomycetota bacterium. The sequence continues at coordinate 91,767 of JBBDRM010000117.1, read as the reverse complement.
GGCGCGGGTGCGTATCAGGCCGTGTTCCGGCACGTGAAGCGCACGAACCAGGTCGTGCTGATCCTGATCGCGCTCGGGGTCGCGCAGTTCGCTGCCGTCGTCGCGCAGATGCTCTTGGGTTTCGAGGCGACGACCATCGTCGAACCGTGGCTGCCGGTGGCCCGAGTGCGCGTCGGGAACGCGGCGATCTTCTCGACGCAGATCGTTGCCGCGGCCTCCGCGATCGTGATCGCAATGGCCTTCCTGCCCTGGTTCCGCTATTCACGGACGGGCCGCGCGCTTCGCGCCGTCGCGCAGAACCGCGAAGCGGCCTCGCTCGCCGGGATCGACGAGCATCGCTACTCGATGATCGCGTGGGCGATCGGCTCGGCGCTGGCCGGCCTGGCGCTCCTGCTGATCATCCCGTTCACCGCAGGCGCGCGAGGCGGGATCATCACGGTGGTCGAGACGACCCCGTTCGGGAACTTCTTGATCCCCGCGTTCGGCGCGGCGCTCGTCGGTGGGCTCGTCAACCTGCCGCTCGCGGTCATCGGCGGATTCGTGTTCGGTGTGGCTCAGGAGATGATGATCCTGGCTCCCACCTGGTGGAGCACGCGCCGGTCGGTCGTCGCGGCCATCCTCATCGTCGTCCTACTGCTGGCGCACACGGAGCGCTTCTTCGTTGTGCGTGCCGAGCAGGAAGCGCTCGAGGCATGAAAGGCGTCTTCGTTGCGCCCACCGAATCGGCGCTCGCCGAGGCCGGCGCCGAGCCGGCCGCGCTCGCCCTCCGGCTGCCCCGCTTGACGCGGCTGCAGGCGCTCGCAGGGGCCGCGCTCCTCGCGCTCGGTTTCCTTCCGCTCGCCTTCGGGTCCTTCGGCCTCTACATCGCCGCGTACGTCGCGGTCTGGGCGATGCTCGAGCTGTCGATCGTCGTCGTGACCGGATACGCGGGGATGATCTCGCTGATGCCGTTCACGTTCGTAGGCATCGGCGCGTTCACCACCGGGGTCGCGGCCACCGTCTGGGGATGGCCGTTCTGGCTCGCGGTGCCCATCGCGGCGATCGCGACGGTTCCGATCAGCGTGATGGTGGGTGCGGCATCGGTCCGGCTCAAAGGCTTGTATCTCGCGATCGCCACGCTGACGTTCGGCAACGCGCTCGGCGAGACGCTGTTCAAATGGGATGCGTTCACCGGCGGGCAAGCCGGACACGAAGTCGATCGTCCGGCGCTCGGCTCTCTGAGCTTCTCGAGCGACTTTGGGTTCTACGTTCTTTCGATCCTCACAGCGCTGCTGATGGTGTGGGCGGTGCACGGCCTCAAGAACTCGCGCGCCGGGCGAGCGATGCTCGCCGTCCGCGACAACGAACGAGAGGCCCAGGCGCTCGGGATCAACGCGACGAAGGCGAAGCTGACCGCGCTCGTCATCGGCGGGATGATCGCCGGCATCGGCGGCGCGTTCTACATCACGCTGCTGGGGACCGCGGCGCCGGGGCCGTTCCAGTCGCCGTTCGTCGAGCTGTCGTCGTTGCTCCTCGTGATCTGGGCGGTGATCGGCGGCATCGACTCGGCATTCGGGGCATTCCTCGGCGCGACGGCGCTGATCACCCAAACCGTGGTCTTCCAGGGCGCCGAGCGCGTGTTCGCCTATGTCGGCGTCTACGCCGCGCTCGTGCTGGTCGCGTTCCTGCTCCTGCGGCCGGGGGGCATCGTCCAGGTCGTGAAGATCCAAGCCGAGCGGATCCGCGAGAACCCGAGGCGCAACATCCCGATCACCGTGATCGGCTTCGGGGTGCAGGTCGCCATCATCGTCGTCATCCTCGTGTTCGGATCGGAGTGACTCCCGTGACCGCGACCGAAGAGTCCCTCCGCGCGAGCGCCCACGAGAAAGCGGGCGCCATCCTGACCACCGAGAGTCTCACGGTGCGATTCGGCGGCATCACCGCGCTCGACGGCGTGGAGATCGCGATCCAGCCCGGTGAGATCGTCGGTCTCCTCGGGCCCAACGGCGCCGGCAAGACGACGCTGTTCAACGCGATATCCGGATTCATCAAGCCGGACGCGGGCCGTGTCGTGCTCGGCGGACGTGCGGTGGAGCATCTGTTCCCCTACGAGCGCGTCGCGCTCGGGCTCGGGCGGACGTTCCAGCACCAGCGTCTTTTCCGCGGGCTCACCGTCGAGGAGAACCTCCGGGTCGCTCAGCATCGGCACCTCAGCGCCGGGCCCATCGCGGCGATGCTGCGCCTGCCGTCGTGGCGCCGCGACGAGGCCGAAGCCCGTGTCCTCGTCGAGCAGATGCTCGAAGTGATCAACCTAGGTCCGTGGCGCAAGCGGTACCCGTGGGAGCTGTCCTACGGAACGCTCCGCTTCCTCGAGCTCGCGTCGGTGCTCTCGCTCCGACCCAGCGTGCTCCTGCTCGATGAGCCGGCGACCGGCATCCAGCAGAAAGAGGTCGAGGCGCTCGGCCCGATGCTGAAGCGCATCCGCGACGAGACCGGCTGTGCGATCTTCCTGATCGAACACGACATGGGCCTGCTCTTCGGCGTCTCGGAGCGCGTCTACGCGCTCGACTTCGGGAAGATCATCGCGGAGGGCACACCCGACGAGGTCGCCGCCGATCCGCGGGTGCTCGAGTCCTACCTCGGGCGCACGCGCCGCGAAGGGGCCGAAAGTGCTTAAGGTCGAGGGCGTCCACGCGTTCTACGGGCCGATCCACGTTCTGTTCTCGATCGAGCTCGAGGTCGGCGACGGCGAGATCGTCGCCCTCCTCGGCACCAACGGCGCCGGCAAGACGACGATCCTTCGCGTGATCTCCGGTCTGCTCAAACCTTCGCTGGGGCACGTCGAGTGGAACGGCGAGCAGGTCGGCGGCATGCGTCCGGCGGAGATCGTCAAGCGTGGCATCGTGCAGATGCCGGGCGGGCGCGGCGTGTTCCCCGGCATGACGATCCAGGAGAACCTCGAGATGGCCGGGTTCCTGTACGGACGGGAACGGGCGAAACGCAAGGAGCGGATCGAGGCGACCCTCGAGCTCTTCCCGTTCCTGGCCGACCGGCGTCGGCAGATCGCCGGCACGCTGTCGGGCGGGCAGCAGCAGATGGTGACGCTCGCGAAAGCGTTCGTGATGGATCCGAAGCTGCTCCTGATCGACGAGCTCTCGCTGGGTCTGGCGCCGAAGGTCGTCGAGGAGCTGCTCGACACCGTTCGAAGGCTCAACGCGGAGGGGGTCGCCGTCGTGATCGTCGAGCAGCACGTCGATCTGGCCCTCGATGTGGCGTCTCGCGCGTACTTCCTCGAACGCGGCGAGGTCCGGTTCAGCGGTCCCGCGGCGGACCTTCGCGGACGCGACGACCTGCTGCGGTCGGTGTTCCTGGCCGGGGCTTCGGCCGCCGACACCGTCCAGGAAGCGAAGACCGCGCTCGCTGCGGTCACCGAAGGCGACCGCAGCTAGGACGCCGGCTCCGCCGGGTATCCTCTACCCATGCCGCTGCGCGTCGTCATCGCCGAGGACAACTTCCTCATCCGTGAGGGCGTTCGCGAGCTCCTCGCCACCGCGCCCGACGTCGAAGTCGTCGCTTCCTGCGGCGACTTGGATTCGCTACTCGAGGCGGTCGAGCGCGAGAAGCCCGATGTCGTCCTCACCGACATCCGCATGCCGCCGACCGAGACCGACGAGGGCATCAGAGCCGCCGAGAAGCTGCGCAACTCCAACCCCGACATCGGCGTCGTGGTGCTCAGCCAGTACGACGAGCCCGATTACGCCCTGGCGCTCCTCGAGCGCGGCGCGCGCGGCCGCGGGTATCTGCTTAAGCAGCGCGTATCGGATCTCGACCAACTGGTCGCGGCGCTGCGTGAGGTTGCGCGCGGCGGCTCGGTGATCGACCCGAAGATCGTGGAAGGGCTCGTGGCCGCCCGTTCGAAGGCGGACTCGCCGCTCGATCAGCTCACCGCTCGTGAAAGAGAGGTCCTCTCGGTGATGGCGCAGGGGAAGAACAATGCGGCGATCGCCGCCGCGCTCGTGCTGACCGAGCGCGCGATCGAACGTCACATCAACTCGATCTTCTCCAAGCTCGGCTTGACGCAAGAGAAGGACGTCCATCGTCGTGTGAAAGCCGTCCTTCTGTTCCTGGCCCAAAGCACGGCTGCTTGATTGTGGTGTTGGCACCGTTGTAGGAGCGGAAGCGTGTCGGGACATACTGGCTCGTGGAGAACGACGTGGCCGTTCGCGTCCTGATCGTCGACGACCAGGAGCCGTTCCGCGCGGTTGCGCGCGAGGTCGTCGAGGCCGCCGGCGACTTCGAGGTCGTCGGTGAAGCGGAAAGTGGCGAGGAGTCGGTGGACCTGGCGCGCACGTTGCGTCCCGACCTCGTCCTGATGGACGTCAACCTGCCGGGCATCGACGGCACGGAGGCTACCCGGCGGATCCTCGCCGAGGCGACGGCGTCCAAGGTGGTGTTGCTCTCTACCTACGAGGAGGACGAGCTCGCGGAGGCGGCTCGTGAATGCGGGGCTTCGGCTTACGTCCCGAAGTCCGCCTTCGATCCCGACAGGCTGACGAGCGTCTGGTCGTCGATCTGATCCACGGGCTCGGCCTCGTTCGATCTCGCAGGAACCCGTCCGGCCACCTCGGTCTGCCCGTCGCTCGTGTGTACCACGAGCGTGCCGCCCACCGCCTCGATGCGATCCACGAGCAGCTGCACCTCGGCGGACGTCGCGGTCAGGCCGGCGGTGTTGCGGACGGCGAACCGGACCCACCCGTTCTCGCGCGCCAGCTCGACCGTCGCCGCCGTTGCATCGGCGGACGCTCGGCTCATGGGACGCAGCGCCTCGATGCAGCAGAAGTAGACGGCCGCCTCCGCGCGAGCGTCGAACCGCTCGTCGAGCGTCCCGCTCATCGTCACCGTGGCTTCCATCTTGCGGAGGTGGCTCTGCAGGGCGGCGCCGACGCCCTTGTCCGATAGCAGCGGCGGGAAGATGCCTCGTGCGAGCCCGCGCAGCGCCTCCTGCGTGTGATTCGCCTGCTCGGCGATGCGCTCCAGCTCGTCGACCGCGCCCAAGGCATCGCGAGCCACGTGCTCCTCGGCGATCTTCAGCGCGTCGCCGATCGCCTGGAGCTCGCGCTCCACACCCTCGTGGATGAGCTGCTCGAGGCGCCGGCGTTCGGCGTCGGCGGCTCGCATCAGCCTTCCGCGGGAGCCGGAAAGCTCGCGCGCGGCCACCTCGAGCTCGGCGAGCCGGATGCGGAGCTGCTCGGCGAGGCGCAGGCTCTGCAGTGCGAGTCCGACCTGACCGGCGAGCGCTTCGAGCAGCCGGTTCTCCGCGGGCCGCAGCGGATCCCCGATCCTCTTGGCGACCGAGATGTCGCCGATCTTTCTGTCTTGATGCACGACGTCGACGGTTCGATCGAAGGGCGCGTCCCCATCGGCCGACTGCCAGAACGATTCACACGCGTCGCGGTCGGGCAGCTCCAATCGCGCTCGCGCCCGCACGCCGCCGACGGCGCGACCCGCGGCCTCCGCGATCGTGTCCAGCGCTTCGTCCGGTGAGGAGGCGCCGGCGAGCCGGTGCGCCATCTCCGACAGGACGTCGTAAGGCGAGGCGCGCTCGCCGTAGATGAGCCGGTTCGCGAGCCGTTGCAGACGCGAGCGCAACGGATCGAACGCGAGCGCTACGGCGACCGTCACGGCGATCGAAAGGCCGGTTTGGCTGCCGATCGCTCCACCCAGGCCGACGACGACGCCGACGTATGCGGAACCGATCAGCGCCGCCAGCGTCCCATAGACGAGTGCACGGCTGATGACGAGGTCGATGTCCCAGAGCCGGAAGCGCATGATCCCGACGAAGAGCGCAACGGGGATGACGACGAACAACGGCTGGAAGACGCGGAAGGCACGGCTCTCGACCGAGCCGATCAGCGTCGGGTCCGCTTGCGTCGGGTTGATGAGCGTGCCGAGGTCGAAGCCGCCGAGCGCGAAGAGCGCAACACCGAGGATGGCTGCAGTAGCGAGCGCCCAAACGAGCAGTCGAGATTGCTGCCGCGCCTCCGAGGTCGTGGCGCGCCGCAATCGATAGGACTGCGCGGCGATGCCGATCAGGGGGATCACCATCCCGAACACGACCACCAAGGCGGCCGGGTGCGCCCCGAAGTTCGGCTCGAACGCGCCGGTGACGTCGAGCATGATCATCACCGCCACGAAGACCGCCGCGCGATAGGCGATGCGCAGGTATCGGTTGGACCATCGCGGGACGAGGTGCCCGTCGGGGAACAGGATCAGCGCGTAGACGTACATGATCCCGGTGAGTGGATGCAGGATCGAGTGGATCGGATCGTTGAACACGCTCGCGACGGCCGCCGCCCCGTGACTCTGAAGGTTGTACGCCGCGGCCGTACCGATCATCGCCAGACCGAAGACCCGGGCGGTTCGTTCGCGCGGCCGCAGGATGACCAGGAAGATGCCCAGCCCGAAGCTGATGAGGCTGAACAGGTAGTCGGCCACGATCTCCAGGGGGCCTTCCGCTTGGTGGGATACCTCGGCCATGCGCCGGGCCATGTCGCGAAGCCCTTGATGCGAGTTGGGGTCCGTCAGCGGAGCGCTCGCCGGGAGCACGCGAACGGTTCCATTCTGCAACGTCGGATGCAGGTCACATCGGTAGGTGTAGAAGCCCTCCCCCGGCGCCCTGAAGGAAGGGAAGATGGTCACGTCTTCGTAGAGGTCGCCATACTCATCCGGCTGTCCCAGGAAGCGGGGCGCGTTCTGAGCGCTCGTGAAGATGCGCTCCGCTCCATCGAGGATCGCGATGTTGTGTGGGATGGCTCTTTTGTCCACCGTTTGCGCGGCGGTGAATTCGATCGTCGTGAGCGTGCCGGCCCGGAGGGTGATCTCGCGGATCCTTTGCGATCCCTCGATCGAGAAGGGCCCGACGTCGGAGGCTTTGATCGTGACGACGTTGGGCGCGCCACCGTACTTGTGCAACCGTTCGTGCAGGCCGTCGACGTTTCCGGCGATACCGGTGGCCAGCCCTGCAACGAACCATCCGCCCAGCCCCAGCGCGTAGACCGCGAAGAAGCCGAGGAACAGCGCATGCCACAAACGCTTCCGGGCCGAGGGGGTCGCCGTCCGAACCCGCCCGCTGAAAAGGAAGAACCACGCGCCGAGGCCCATCGCTCCGACGACGGCGAAGAAGACGAGCATCCCACCGACATCATCGTTGCCCGTGCCGAGCAGCAAGGCAGCAAGCATTGCCGTGCCGACGATCCCCCCGACGGCGACCGGTAGCACGCGGAATCGTGGCGCGCGGTCTTCTCCGCCGGTGGGCTCGGGTATCTGACTCGGACGCGGGTGGCCTCGTCCTTCGAGCGCCCGGACGATCGCGTACGCAAGGCCGCCGAGGGCGGCCACGCCGAGCAGGACGAAGATCACGCGACCCCCATCGATGCTCCGGCAGGCACGTACCCGATCAGCGTCGTGCCCTCCCCCGATGTCGAGGTGATCTCGAGGCGGCCGCCGATCACCGCGAGCCGGTCCTCCATGTTCTGAAGCCCGGAACCGCGCTTCACCCTGGACGCGTCGAAGCCGGTCCCGTCGTCGGCGACGCTGAAGACGATCTCGCTTCCCTTCCGTTCGAGCCGCACCCGTACGCTCGTGGCGCCGGCGTGCTTGGCCGCGTTCTGGATAGCCTCGAGGCAGCAGAAGTAGACGGCGATCTCGGCCGCCGGATCGAACCGCCGGACGCCGCGGCCCGAGACCGATACCGGCAGGCCGCCGCGGCCGACGTTGCTCTTGAGCGCAGCCTGCACGCCTTCGGCCGCAAGCACCTGAGGATAGATCCCGCTCGTGAGGTCTCGGAGGTTCTCGAGCGCGGCGTCGGTGAGTACGCGGACCTCGCCTATCATCGTCTGAGTTCGCTTCGGGTCTTTCTCCGCGAAAGTTCGGGCCATTCGGAGCTTGACCGCGAGCGCCACGAGGTGCTGTTGCGCGCCGTCGTGGATGTCGCGCTCGAGCCGCTGCCGCTCCGAGTCTTGCGCCTCGACGATCCGCCGACGCGAAGCACGCAGCTCCGATGTCGTCGCTTGAAGCTCGTCCAGCCGGGCGGAAAGCTCGGCGGTCAGGCGAACGTTCCGGAGGACCAAGCCCGCTTGCGAAGCCACGTCCGCCAGCAGGCGCTCCTCCGTATCGGACGGTTGCTCGCCCGGCCGCTTCGCGACCGTGATCGCTCCGAGCAACTCGTCGCGATCCCTTACCGCGACGGCTCGGGCCGTGTCCGGGAACGCCGGGAGCCCAACGACGGGAAGCTTCAGTCGCGCGCGGCGGACCGCCGGCGCCGTCGGCCACGACGCTGCGAGCAGGAGCTGTCCCTCGACACGCAGCCACACCTCGACCTGCACGGCCCCGGTGCCGGCCGCGATCAGCTCGGCCATGCGTGGGAGCGCTTCCTCCGGCGCGTACGACTGGGCAGCGCGCTCCGAGAGACCCGCGAGGACCTCGTACGGGGTCGCCCGCTGTCCGTGAAGGAGCCGCGCAACGAGGCGGTCCGCGCGCTGCCGAGCCCGGCCGAACGTCAGAGCGACGATCGTCATCGCGACGGCCGATAGTGCGGTGTTCGGCGTCGTCGTGTTGAGGATGGCCCCGAGCCCCAGGACGACCGCCGCGTACACGGCGCCGATGAAGACCACCAGCATCGAAACGAGGGCGATCCGGGCGGCGAGATCTCGCCCCGCGGCGGTTCCTGAGGGAACGGCTCCTTCGAGCGAGGTCATGTCGTGATTATGCGTGCCTTGGAAGAAGGCGGGAAGCGTGGCGCCCGACAGGGGCGCGGCGGGAATCCGACGCACCGGAAGGGGGAGGCACCGCTGAGACCGGTGATTAACGACTGCCGGGTGTGGTGAGGGCCGGGTTCCGGCCCGGCCGTCCGGGCTCTAGCGTTGGCTGCGTCGAGTTCGGGCGATGGGCCCCGAACAGGCGAGAGGAGGGGCCATGCGCTCGAAGAGATTCCGGATGCTGGCCGTCGCGGCGCTCGCGGTGGCTACGGTGGCGGCGGGTCTGCTGACCACGCAAGTAAGCGCGGACGACTCAACCGCGAAGGCCGTGCTTCGCAACGCAGCCGGTGCGGAGATCGGCGTCGTGAAGTTCATCCAGCAAAGGAACAGGGTTCTGGTTAAGGCCGACGATCTGGCATTCCCGGCCGCCTTGGTGCCGGGGTTCAAAGGGTTCCACGTCCACAGCACCGGGATCTGCGACCCCGCGGCGGTCGATCCTGCAACGGGCAACCCCGTTCCGTTCTTCACGGCCGGCGGTCACTACAACCCGGCCGGGATGACGCATGGCTCTCACGGGGGCGACATGCCCGTTCTACAAATAAATCAAGACGGGTCGGCGTGGACGCGGTTCAAGACCGACCACTACGACGTGGCCGACATCATCGGCCGTGCCGTGATCGTGCATCGGGACGCCGACAACTTCGGCAACATCCCGGTCGGCCCCGGTGCGACGCAGTACACGGCGAACTCGTCCGGCACCACCAACGCGACGGCGACCGGACTGACCGCGAACACCGGTAACGCCGGACCGCGCTACGCCTGCGGCGTGGTCGTGGCGAGCTAGCAACATCCGAGCCAACGGAGGGGGCGGCCGACGCCCCCTCCGCACCCGAGGAGCAGGCGATGGGCGCGATCATCGAGATCGAAGGACTGCGGAAGGAGTATCGCGGCCGCCGCGGCCGCACGGTCGCGGTCGCCGGACTCGATCTGTCCGTGCCCGAGGGAGGCGTCTACGGGTTCCTCGGTCCCAACGGCTCAGGCAAGACGACGACGATCCGATGCCTGCTCGGGCTGGTCCGGCCGACGGCCGGCCGCTGTCGCGTCATGGGAGTCAACGCGGACGGCCAGCTTCACCGCGTGATCGGCCGGATCGGTTCCATCGTGGAGGCGCCCGCACTCTTCCCGACCTTCACGGGTCGAAGGAATCTGATCCTGCTGGCCCGGCTGGATGGGATCGGCCCGCGCGCCGTGGACGCGGTTCTGGAACGAGTCGGCCTCGGCGATCGGGCGGATGATCTCGTCGATGCCTATTCCCTCGGCATGCGTCAACGTCTCGGGATAGCGGCGGCGCTGCTCAAGGACCCGGCGCTGGTCATGCTCGATGAGCCGGCGAACGGGCTCGACCCGGCCGGCATCGTCGAGGTGCGTGAATTGCTGCGCACGCTCGGCCGCGAAGGCCGGACCGTGTTCGTCTCGAGCCATCAGCTCGCCGAGGTTCAGAACACCTGCGACCGAGTCGCGATCCTGACTCGAGGGCGTGCCGTCGCCGCCGGGCCCGTGCGCGAGGTCCTCACGGCCGGACGCGGCGCGCGGCTCGTCGTCCGCCTCGCGAACCTCGAGAAGGGGGCGGATGTTCTGTGCGCTGCCGGGATCTCCGCCGCGGTGCGCGGCGATGAGATCCGGGTTGCGCTCGATGCGGACCAAGGGCCACGCGTGACGCGGATACTCGCCGATGCGGGCCTCTATCTCTCGGAGCTGCGACCCGACGAGGCCGACCTGGAGACGGTGTTCCTCGAACTGACCCGCGAGCCGGAAGCGCCGGTCGCCGAGGAGGTGCCGGCATGAAGCGCCTCTTCGGGGTCGAAGTAGCGCGGTTCCTGTCCCGACGCTCGGTGCGCTTCTTCGGCACCTTCCTCCTGTTGGTCGTGACCACCGCCGGCGTCCTTACCTTCGTGTTCTCCAACCGCGATCTGGCGGCGGCGACCGAGCGAGCGCGTATCGCCGCGACGAGCGACTATCAAGCCTGCCTGCGCGGCGAGTTCGGGCACGAAGAACTGCCTGCGGGCTTCGACCCGGCGAAGGCGTGCGCGGCGCCCGACCTCACGCAGATCACCGCGGACCCGCGATTCCACCTCACGTCGCTGCGGGACGTCCTCGGAGGCGCGAGTGCCGCGCTGGTGATGCTCGGGCTCGGCCTCGGTGCGTCGAGTTTCGGCGCGGAGTGGCACCATCGCACGATCGCGACGCTGCTCACCTGGGAGTCGCGCCGCGTGCGCGTCGCAGTTGCCAAGCTGGCGGCCGCGGCCGTCGTGGTGTTCATCGGCGTCCTCACGATCGAGGCGCTCCTCAGTTTCGCGCTGATCCCTGCAGCAGCGTTCCGTGGCACGACATCGGGTACCACCGCCCCGTGGCTCGCCGGAGTCATCGGGGTCGGGCTGCGTGGAGCCGCGCTCGGGGCGATGGGAGCCGTGCTCGGCGGCGCGATCGCAACCATGGTGCGCAACACTGCCTTGGCGCTCGGGATCTCGTTCGCGTGGCTGGCCGTTGTCGAGAACATGATCCGCGGTCTCAGGCCGGAGTGGGAGCCATGGCTGATCGGGAACAACGCCGCCTCCTTCGTCGCCCCCGGTGAGGAGGGAGCCGTTCGCTCGATGCTCGGCGGCGGTGTGTTGTTGGCTATCTACGCCGTGTTGATCGCAGCGCTCGCGACGCAGATCTTCAAGCGACGCGACGTCGCCTAGCGACCAAGCCTTCGGCCACGGGCTTCGCGCGGCTCCGCCGTTCGAGATATTGACGACCATCGATGGCTCCTTTATCATCCATCGATGTTCATCTATCTATGGAGGGATCGGCATGGCGGCGGTGACGCGGGATCGCCCGAAGCGGAAGCTGCGAGTGGTGCAGGAAGCCATGCGCCCGGCGGAGTGCTGTCCGGCGATCGCGGGAGGTCCCTTGCGGGAAGAGGAGGCCGCGGTCTCGGCCACACTGTTCAAGGCGTTGTCCGACCCGCACCGCGTTCGGATCGTGAATCTGCTGGCCACGAACCCGGATCCGGTCTGCGTCTGCGACATCACCGGCGCGTTCGGCTTGTCCCAGCCGACGGTGAGCTTCCATCTGAAGAAGCTCGTGCAAGCCGGCCTGCTCGACCGTGAGCAGCGCGGGGTCTGGGCGTACTACTCGCTCAACCACAGAGCGATGCAACAGCTGTCCGGCGTGTTTTCGACGGAGGGAGCGAAATGAGTGATGTGCGCGAAACGGTTCGCGATCACTACGCGAAGGCGGCGCTCGGCGTCGCGAACGAGGGATGCGGCTGCGGTGACGGTTGCGGCGCGTCCGGGAACTTCGGCTCTGGGCTGTACGAGAAGTCGGATCGCGACGCCCTCCCCGACGAGGCCGTCCTTGCCAGCCTCGGCTGCGGGAACCCGATCGCCGTGGCGGAGCTGAAGCCCGGCGAGGTCGTGCTCGATCTCGGCTCTGGCGGCGGGATCGACGTGCTGCTCTCCGCCGGACGGGTCGGACACGAAGGCAAGGTGTACGGGCTCGACATGACCGAGGAGATGCTCGCGCTCGCCGTCGCCAACCGCGACAAGGCCGGTGCGCGCAACGTCGAGTTCCTCAAGGGCTACATCGAGGACGTGCCGCTGCCCGCGAATACCGTGGACGTCGTCATCTCGAACTGCGTCATCAATCTCTCGCCGGACAAGGACCGCGTGTTCGCGGAGATCTTCCGCGTGCTCCGGCCCGGCGGTCGCGTCGGCGTCACCGACATCGTGGCCGAGGACCGGCTGAGCGCCGAGGAGCGCGCGGAGCGCGGCAGCTACGCGGGATGCATCGCGGGTGCGCTGTCGTTCTCCGAGGTCGAAGCGTCGCTCGAGCGTGCGGGGTTCTCCGACGTGAGCGTCACCTCGACGCATGTGGTCGCCGACGGGATCCACTCCACGATCATCAAGGCGTCGAAGCCGGCCGACGCTCCCGGCGCGCTCGCCGGCCGTGTGCTCGTTCAGGCGAAACGCGGCTGCTGCTGAACGACCCTGGTGGTCGTAGGCGCGCCAAAGACACTACTGGCGACGTCACCGCGAGGTGATGCTCGGCACGCGCGCGGCGAGGCACAAGCGACGGAATGCCGCGGTGAGCTCGGGGAGCTGATGGTGCGCGTTCAACCCGCTCGGGTTCGGCAGTAGCCATACCCCGGCGGTTCCGATCCGGTCCGGCTGCGGGCCGACGCTCGCGCCGGGCCGGCCGAACGCGGTCCGGTACGCACCGATCCCGAGGAACGCGACGAAGGCGGGCTCGTGCTTACGAACGAGCCGCTCCAGCCGGCGCGCACCTCGCCGCAACTCGTCGGCGTTCAGCTCTGCGGCCGACGCGGTCGCGCGTGCGACCAGGTTGGTGAGGCCCAAGCCGCGCTCCGCCAGCGTGGCGTCCTCGTCCGGCGAGAGCAGCCGCTCGGTGAAGCCAGACGCGTCGAGCGCCTTCCAGAAGCGGTTCCCCGGCCGGGCGAAATGATGGCCGGCGGCGGCCGAGTACAGGGACGGGTTGATCCCGACGAGCAGCACGCGCATGCCCGGCCCGACGACGTCTCGGATCGTGCGGCCGCGCGCGGCTGCGATCTGTGCGGAGGTCGGCCGTTCGCTCACGTCGGCGAACGATACAGTGGACCGATGCCCGAACTCCCAGAGGTGCAGGCACTCGCCGAGCGTCTCACCGACGCCGTCGGCGGCTCGGAGTTCGCCGGAGCGGTGCCGTTGCAGTTCTCCGCGCTGAAAACGGTCACCCCCGGCCCCGAGTCGCTCGAAGGTGTGCGGCTCGAGTTGGTCGGTCGCCGCGGCAAGTACCTCGTCCTCGAGTTCGGCGGACCAAGGATGCTCGTCCACCTCTCCCAGGGCGGCCGCATCGACGTCGAGGACCCGCCGAAGCAAACGAAACCGAGGGGTTCTGTCGTGCGGTTCCGGTTCGCCGATCGGCCTTCTGTGCTCGTGAAGGAGTTCGGCACCGAGCGCAAGGCCGGCTGGTGGGTCCTGGCCCCCGGGGACGACGGGCCGCTGCAGAAGCTCGGACCGGAGCCGGACTCGGAAGCGTTCGCGACGCTGGTGCGTACCGGGGACGACAAGCGACGCCTCCATACGATCCTTCGAGATCAGCGCACCGTCGCCGGCATCGGCCGCGGCTATTCCGACGACATACTTCACCGCGCGCGAGTGTCTCCGTACGCTTCGCTTGCGAGCATGACCGGAAACGATCGCGAGCGTGTGCTCGACGCGGTCGCGGAAATCATGGCCGAAGGGCTGGAAGCGGAACGCAAGCGCTCGGGCGGGCTGCCGACCAAGATCGGCGACCACTTCACCGTTCACGGCAAGTACGGGTTCCCTTGTCCACGGTGCGGCGCGGACCTGCGGCGCGTGAGCTACGAGTCGCACGAGGTGACGTACTGCCCGGCCTGTCAGACGGGCGGGAAGGTCCTAGCCGACCGGCGCCTCTCGCGGCTCGTCCGCTGAGGCGAGCTGCTCGACGCTGGGACACGTCGGCACGAACCCGTGCGCGTCGAGCACCTTCTGCAGCGTCGTTCGAAGCATGTTCAGCTCGCCCGGCGTGAGGTGGTTCGTGAACCGTTCGGCGAGGCTGTCCAGGTGCCGGGGGAGTGCGGCGCGGAGCGCCTCGCGTCCCTCCGGGGTCACCACCGCATACACGGCTCGCCGGTCGGTCGGACACGCGGCCCGGGTGACGAGGCCCGCCGCCTCCATCCGATCGACCAGTCGCGTTACCCCGCTCTTCGACAGCAGGACCGAGTGGGCCAGCTCCTGCATCTTCAAGCGGCTGTCGGGCGCGGACGTCAGCTGAACGAGCACCTCGAACCAGCCGAGCGGCATGCCTTGCGAGGCCATCAGATCGGCCTCCAGTAAGTCGAGCAATAGCGAGTTGGCCTGCACAAGCGTCAGCCACGCCGACAGGCCAGGATCCGCTGAGCTGCGATCTTGCGTCTTGAGGCTCATGGAAAAGATTCTATCGTTCAATAGTTGACAGTGCAACGACTTCTGAGATATAGTTGCCTTAACAACGATTGAACGTGCAAGAAAGCCGGGAGGCGACGGGTGCCCGAAGAAGGAGGGAACGCGATGACGAATCAGGCAGCAGCACTACACGAGCTAGATGGGATCGAACTGCCCCAGCCGGGCGTCTGGGAGATCGACCAGGCCCACTCCAGCGTCGAGTTCGTCGCCCGCCACCTGATGGTGGCCAAGGTGCGAGGGCGCTTCGAGGGGTTCCAGGGCTCCGTGACCATCGGAGTCCACCCGGGACAGTCGGCGGTCAACGCCACCATCGACGCCGCGACGATCAACACGGCGAACGAGCAGCGCGACGGGCATCTCCGGTCGCCGGATTTCCTCGACGTCGAGAACTTCCCGACGCTGCGATTCCGCAGCACCTCGGTGAAGCAGAACGGCGGGTCTTCGCTGTTGATGAGCGGCGACCTGACGATCAAGGACGTCACGAAGCCCGTGGACCTCGAGGTGACCTTCGAAGGCGTCGCGTCCGACCCGTTCGGCAACGCCAAGGCGGTCTTCTCGGCCGAGACCGAGATCGACCGTGAGGAGTTCGGTATCACCTGGAACCAGGCGCTCGAGACCGGCGGGGTCCTCGTCGGCAAGCGCGTCAAGATCCAGCTCGAGATCTCGACGGTCCTGCAGGCCTAACGAACGGATCATCAAGGGGTCGGCCTGAGGGCCGGCCCCTTTTACCGTTCGCGTGGCTCTGCGCGCTAGCATCGCCGGCCATGAAGATCCTTCGGACGCCGGACGACCGGTTCGCGAACCTCCCCGGCTACCCGTTCGAGCCGAACTACATCGAGATCGGTGCCGGGCTCCGGATGCATTATGTGGACGAGGGCCCACGCGACGCCGATCCCGTCCTGATGCTGCACGGCGAGCCGTCGTGGTCGTACCTGTACCGCAAGATGATCCCGGTGATCGCCGGAGCAGGCTTCCGCGCGATCGCGCCCGACCTGATCGGCTTCGGCCGCTCAGACAAGCCGACGGAGCGCTCCGACTACTCGTACCAGTCGCACATGGACTGGCTGCATGCGTTCCTCGAGGGTCTCGAACTCCGGCGCACGACCTTCTTCGGGCAGGACTGGGGCGGACTGCTCGGGCTCCGGCTCGTGGCCGAAGCTCCCGATCGCTTCGATCGTGTGGTCGCCTCCAACACCTTTCTTCCCACCGGCGATCGCGACCTCGGCGAGGCGTTCCACGCGTGGCGGAAGTTCTCGCAGGAGAGCCCGAAGTTCCCGATCGGGTTCATCGTCAAGGGCGGATGCGCCAGCGACGTCTCACAGGATGTCGTCGACGCCTACGACGCGCCGTTCCCCGACGACACCTACAAAGCAGGCGGACGTCAGTTCCCCATGCTCGTGCCGAGCTCGCCCGACGACCCCGCCGCCCCGGCGAACCGCAAAGCCTGGGAAGTCCTTCAGACCTGGGACAAGCCCTTCCTGACGGCGTTCGGTGACTCGGACCCGATCACGCGCGGCGCCGAGCGTGTGCTTCAAGAGCTGATCCCGGGGGCGAAGGGACAGCCGCACGCCACGATCTCCAACGCCGGTCATTTCCTTCAAGAAGACAAAGGCGAAGAGCTCGCGGAGATCGTCCTGGCTTTCATGCGCGACACGGGCGCCCGTTCCGGCTGAGCCGCCATGAGCCGCGCGGCCGTCGCCTGGGCTGAAGCCCTGGCCTCGTGGGCGATCCCGCCCGAGATCATCGCCCAAGCCCCTGAGGATCCGTGGGCCTACCCCGTCGGACACTTCGTGCGCGCCGCGGAGGAGGCGCTCGTGCGCGAGACGCCGTCGCTCCGGCGGGCGCTCGAAGCGCTGCCGGTCGGCGGCTCCGTACTCGATGTGGGCTGCGGCGCCGGCGCCGCGAGCCTCCCACTCGCACCGCCGGCTTCGTCGCTGACCGGCGTGGATCAGAGCGAAGAGATGCTCCACGCGTTCGCGGGGCGGGCGGCGGCGCTCGGGGTCGCGCACGAAGAGATCCAGGGTCGCTGGCCCGACGTCTCGGACCGGATCCTCGGAGCCGTCGACGTCGTCGTGTGCCATCACGTTCTCTACAACGTCCCCGATCTCGCCCGGTTCGCCGAGGCGCTGAACCGCCACGCCCAGCGCAGGGTCGTGGTCGAGCTGACCGCCGAGCATCCCCGATCGTGGGAGAGTCCGTTGTGGCGCGAGCTCCACCGCATCGAGCGCCCGCTTCGGCCGACCGCCGACGACGCCGTCGAGGTCCTCTCCGAGCTTGGACTTTCGGTGTCGATCGATCGGTGGACGCGCGCGCCGTCCTTTTCGGCTGCGGCACACGACGAGCTCGTCTCGATGGTGCGGGTCGATCTGTGCCTGAGCGCCGACCGCGACGCCGAGATCGCGCGCGTCCTCGAGGCGCACCCGCCGCCGCGGGAGCGCGGTATCGTCACGCTTTGGTGGGACCTACGCTGATCCCCCTGGAGGCGTGGTCCTAGATCGCATCCTCGCGACCTCGGTGTGACGCCGAGGGACGATCTGGGTAGGTTTTGCCTATCCCCATGCGCCCAACATCAGTACGAGCACGCATTGCCTCGCGCATCGCGCTGGGCTGCGTCCTGCTCGCGGTCGCCGCTTGCGGCGGCCGGTTCGATCGCACCGCGACGCCGGCGACGCTGCTGAGGGTGGACGTTCCCTCCGGCGCATCGCGTGCCGTACTCTCCGGCGTTCGCTCCATCGCAGGGGTCGCGCGCGTCGCGGGGTTCGCGCTCGTCGACGTGCGGGTAACCACGCCGGCGAAGACCTCGATCAAGCTCGCCGTGGTCGATCCCGTCGAGGTCGAAGCGCTCACCGCGTCGGTCGCCGCGGGTGGATCTGCGTCGCAGGCGGGCTTGCGTGACGGCCGGCTGCTGATGTCCGCCGCGGATCGAGCGCACCTGGGCGTAACTGAGGGTGGCGTCGTGAAGCTGCGCGACGCGCGCGGGGCGGCGCACACCGTCCCGGTCGCGGACCTATCCGACGAGCTGACGGGAACCGGCGCCGTCGGCGTCATGGCGCGTGACCGCGTCCCTTGGCTCGAGACCGGCCGTCCGACGATGCTCTTCGTAGCCGTCGCGCCGGAGGCCGACCCGAGCGCGACGGCGACCGCGCTGGCTTCGAAGCTCAACACGCAGGTGAACGTTGCCGGCGGCCGGCCCTCGTTCCTCACCGGGCGCGCGTCCTCTCAGCTGTTCGGTTCCTTCAGCTACGTGGTCAACGGCGACGGGACGATCCAACAAGATCCGAACTGGGTGCGCCGCTACATCGTGCGGGCGCGCGTTCCGATCTTCGGGACGGTGACGTGCCACCGGATGATGATCTCGCAGCTCGCTGCCGCGCTCGGCGAGGTCCACCGCCTCGGCCTTGCATCGGCGATCGACCTCGACCAGTACGGCGGCTGCTACGTCGCGCGCAAGATCCTCTGGGATCCCGCGAATCCGGTCTCGATGCACGCCTGGGGACTCGCGGTCGACTTCAACGTCGCCGGCAACAAGTACGGCGCCCGGCCCACGATGCATCCTCGCATCGTCGAGATCTTCCGGCGCTGGGGCTTCCGCTGGGGCGGGAACTGGCAAACGCCGGACGGGATGCACTTCGAGCTGGCCGGGCTTATCCGACGCTAGCCGTCCTCGCCGCGTGCGAGGATTACCGCCATGCTCCTCTCGGAGATCGTTGCCGCTGCCGACGCGGTAGCGGCCACAGCCTCGCGCAATCAAAAGGTCGCGCTTCTGGCGGACCTCCTGCGAAGCGTTCCGGCTGAGGAGATCCCCGCCGCGGTCGGATTCCTTTCCGGCGAGCCGCGACAAGGCCGCGTCGGCATCGGCTGGGCGACGGCGTGGCGCGCGGAGTCGGCGCGTCCCGCGAGGCAGGCGACGCTGACGACCGCCGACCTGGACGCTTTCTTCGATCGGATCCTCGAGACGATCGGCAAAGGTTCCACGAAAGCACGTTCCGATCTGGTCGCGGACCTGCTCCGCCGGGCGACCGCGCCGGAGATCGATTTCATCCGCCGCCTGTTCGTCGGCGAGATGCGACACGGCGCCCTCGAGGGTGTCGTCGCCGAATCCGTCGCGAAGGCGGCCGATGTGCCGTCGGCGGCGGTGCGTCGCGCGGCCATGTTGTCGGGCGATCTGGGCCGGACGGCGGCGGTCGCGTTGACCGACGGCGAAGCCGGGCTCGGCGCGATCGGGCTCGAGGTGCTGCGGCCTGTCCAGCCGATGCTCGCCTCCACCGCCGACGATCCGGCCGCTGCGCTCGCGATCACCGGCCTCGCGTCGGTCGAGTGGAAGCTCGACGGGATACGCATCCAGGTGCATCGCTCCGGCGACGCGGTACGCGCGTTCACCCGCAACCTCAACGACGTCACCGACCGGATGCCCGAGGTCGCCGACCTCGTCCGCTCCATGCCCGAGAAGACGCTCGTGCTCGACGGCGAAGCGATCGTGCTCGACCCCGACGAGCGGCCGCACCTGTTCCAAGAGACGATGAGCCGGGTCGGTCGCCGGAGCGGCGCACACGAAGCGGTACTCGCTCCCTGGTTCTTCGACGTGCTGGTCGCCGGGGACGAACAACTGCTCGACGCGCCGCTGTCCGAGCGTCGCGCGGCGTTGGAGCGCGTGGCGGGGGAGTGGCGGGTCCCGTCGATCCTCACCGAGGACGCCGAGGAGGCGCAGCGGTTCCTCGACTCGGCGATCGAGGCCGGGCACGAAGGCCTGATGGTCAAGGCCATCGGCTCCACCTACCAAGCGGGTCGTCGCGGGAAGTCGTGGATCAAGGTGAAGCCGGCGAAGACGCTCGATCTCGTGGTGCTGGCGGCAGAGTGGGGGCACGGCCGGCGGCGCGGGTGGCTCTCGAACCTGCACCTCGGCGCGCGCGATCCCGACGGCGGGTTCGTGATGGTCGGCAAGACGTTCAAGGGCATGACCGACGAGACGCTCGCCCGGCAGACCGCGCGCTTCCAAGAGATCGAGTCTTCGCGCGAGGAGATAACCGTGTGGGTCCGTCCCGAGGTCGTCGCCGAGATCGAGCTCGACGGCGTGCAGTCGTCGAGGAAGTATCCCGGCGGCGTCGCGCTGCGGTTCGCGCGGCTGAAGCGCTACCGGCCCGACAAGAGCCCCGCCGACGCCGATACCATCGACGCCGTGCGAGCCCTTCTTCCAAGATGACCGCGCCGCTGATCGTTCGCTCCTGCGTCGAGGCCGACCTCGAGCAGCTCAACGAGATCTACAACCATTACGTCGCAACGTCGGCGGCGACGTTCGATCTCGACCCGATCCCGATGGACGTCCGGAAGGAATGGTTCTCCAAGTACGGGGAGACGGGCCCGCATCGGCTCTTCGTCGCGGTCGAGGACGACACGGTGCTCGGCTACGCCGACTCGCACCAGGTCCGCGTCAAGCCCGCGTACATCACCTCGGTGGAGACGAGCGTCTACCTCCTCCCGGTCGCCACCGGCCGCGGGATCGGTACCGCGCTCTACGAGGCCCTCTTCGCCGCTCTTGCGACCGAGGACGTCCACCGCGCGTACGCGGCGGTCACCGACATCCCGAACCCTGCGTCGGTCGCGCTGCACGAGCGCTTCGATTTCCATCCGGTCGGAACGTTCCACGAGCAGGGCCGCAAGTTCGGCCGCTACTGGGACGTCGCGTGGTTCGAGAAAGAGCTCTGACCGGGTGCCCGAGCGCCGGGTACCGGCCGGTGCTGCACCCAACTGTCGGTGCCTGACACGCCTGACACGCCTGACACGCCTGACACGCCTGACACGCCTGACACGTCAGGCACGTCAGGCACGTGCGAGAGACCTACGGCCCGATCCAGCCGTCCAGGTAGCAGGGCGCCGTGCCGCACACCGCCGGCAACCAGCCGAGCGGGCTGAGGAAGGACGCGATCGCGAGGTAGCCGTCCGGCTGCTCGCTCCAGTCCGGTCCGTGCGGGTCGACGCCGGTGCGGTTCGCGTTGTTCTCGAGCGGCGGCGGGGTGGTGCCTTTCTCCTCGCCGTCCTCGATGCGGAGCGGCCCGATCTCACTCACCACCATCGCGTTGCCGGCGAACGGATACGAGCCGATCACCGGGATCCCCCAGTACGCGTTCGCGCCGGCCGGGTGCCGTCCGGGGTCGACCGCCGGCATGCGCATGGAGGCGCCGACCGTTCGCGCCATGACGTCGGTCGCCCAGTTCGTCACCTGATGGTCGCCGAACGCCGGCGTGAGCAGAACGCGATGTGCCGGAGTGTTCGGGTACGGATCGTCGGTCATGTGATGCGCGTAGCCGTTCGCCTCGGCGCGATCCCAAAGCGTCTGGATGAGCGAGAAGATCAGCTGTCGCTCGACCGGCTTCGGGTACGCGCGGTACATGATCTGCGCGAAGACGTCGAAGTCGATGCTGCGATTCAGCAGCGTCGAGTAGTTCATCCCCGGCACACCGAGGTGCGCCTGCGTGAAGTCGGGCGCCACCGCGGTTAGCGAACCCCCGATGATCCCGCCCTGGCTGCCGCCGTTGTAGTACAGGCGCGAGACGTCGATCGCGCATGAGCCGTTGACCTGGAATGCCGGGTCGGCGCAGAACCCTTGCGGGTGGATCATCGCGCGCCCCAGGTACAGGAAGTTGAGCATCCCCTGCTGCGTCCGGTCGGCGAGCGACGAGAAGCGGCCGAGTTCTGCGAGCAGTGCGGCGTCGTTGGGGAGATCCTCGCTTGCCATCCCGCTCCAGTCCGTCGCGCAGAACATCAGCCCGAACTGCGCGAGGTCGTAGAGCTTGCCGGTGTTGACCTGCGACGCCTCGCCGAGCAAGCCGTGCCCGTACAGCGACGGCCGGAACTTCTGGCCTTGGAGCGCGCCGGCGGGGATGTTGCACACGAAGGTCGCGGCCATGACGTTCCCGGGGATGCGAAGCGGCAGCGACGCCCCGAGATCCGGATACAGGAACCGCGACCCCGGCGGGCAGCCGGGAAGGTTCAGGTAGCACGGCACGATGATCCTGCCCTCGACGCGGCGCGCGAGCCGCGCGTCGAGCTCCTCCGGCGGATCGCACGACACCGGCGGGACGTCGATGTCGACCGAGGGGCGGCACGGCAGCAGGCTCGTGATCGTGTCGACGATGAACTGCGGCGACGATCCTTGCACGACGAGGTCGGAGAGGTCCGTGTCACCGAGTTCCTCGAACGCGTCGTCGCGGATGTGCAGCATTCGCTCCGAGAGGTTGCGCTCGCTCGCCACCGTGAAGTCCCACGCGAGGTACAGGTCGCTCTTCGCGATCCCCGCCTGCGACAGCGTGGCGAAGATCGCGTTCATCTGCGCTTGCCGCGACGCTGCGCCGGTTCCACTCTTAAACGCAGCGAACGGCGCCTGCGCGCTCAATGGAGCGCCGAGAGAGTCCTTCAGGAACCGGAGCGTGACGACGTAGCGGTGTCCCTCGGCGAAGTTCACGGCGGGACGCACGAGCAGCGTCGTGTCTCTCGACGCCGGCGGTTTCCCGTTCAGTCCGACCGCGCGGTCGAGCTCGACCCAGATCGGATGACGCTGTCCCGTCGACGCATCGAGCACGACCACCGGGGCAGCGGGGTCGGCGTAGCGCGCGAGGTCGGTCAGCCCGACGGGGTTGGTGTTCGCCAGTGCGGCCGGCGTGTCGAGCCCCGGCACCCTGGTCACGATCAGGGCGCCGGGCGAGAAGCCGTCGTTGCGGTTGATGTCGGTCGGGTCGATCGGCACACCGGCGACGTTGCGTGGCATCGCGAGGAGATTCAGATCCAGGCGTCGACCCGTATCGGTGCTCGTGTCGGGAGTCGTGAAGAGATCGTTCGGCCACGGGAGCAGGCACGCCTGGGGGTCGATGGGGTCGCAGATCCCTGCGGCCTCTCCGACGGGAGCGATCGCATCTCGTGCCGGCGCAGGCAGGAACGTTATGGAAAGGACCAGCGTCAGGAGCGCGGCAAACGAGCGGGACATCGGGGACATGCCGAACGGATTCGTCGCACGGTGCCCCGCCTCCTCCCAAGAGGCGCGGATCCTCGTTCCGGTCGTGGTGTCGTACGCTTTGGCCTATGGGGAACGACGGAGGTCGCGTCCGGCTGACCGGCGCCGCCCGGCGCGCGCAACTCGTCGAGGTCGGCCGCGCCGTGTTCGCCGAGCGCGGCTACGAGGCCGCCTCGGTGGAAGAGATCGCCGAGCGCGCGAAGGTCTCCAAGCCGATCGTCTACGAGCACTTCGGGGGCAAAGAAGGCCTCTACGCCGTCATCGTCGATCGCGAGATCCAGACGATCATCGATCGGATCAGCCTCGCGATCTCCTCGGGATCACCCCGCGAGCGCATCGAGCGTGCGGCGGTCGCGTTCCTCGCCTACGTCGAAGAGGAGCCGCACGGGTTCACCGTCCTCTCCCGCGACGCGCCCGGCCGGATGTCGAGTCTCCTCAACGAGCTTGCCGATCGCGTCGGCCAGATCTTCACCGCCGAGTTCAAGCGCGCCGGCTACGACTCGAAAGCCGCGCCCATCTACGCCAATGCGCTGATCGGCATGGTCGCATTCGTGGGGCAGTGGTGGACCGAGGTTCGCAAGCCGTCCGTTGAGACGGTCGCGAGCCACGTCGCTGCCCTCGCCTGGATGGGGCTGCGGCACTTGCCGAAGAAGCCCGACCGGCTCCGCCCGCCTCGCGACGACAAGGATTGACCGAGACGCGCAGGGGCGTTAGAGTCCCTACGGTTACGTAAGCGTAACTTAACGCGTCGGAGGGGACCTGCGATGGCCGTCACCGGAGTTCTCGATTCGAAAACGTCACGCCCGATCCCCGGCCGGATACGGCTCAGCGAGCGCGAGCTGCGATTCCATCGCAACGCGCTGCTGCTGGTCAGCCTGATCCCGCTCGCAGGCGTTGGGGTCGCGATCTGGCTGCTCTGGGGCCACGGCCTCAGCGGGGTGGACGCCGCGATATTCGGCGGCCTCTACGCGCTCACCGGTCTCGGCATCACGTCCGGCTTCCATCGACTGTTCGCGCACAAGGGATACCAGGCGTCGAAGCCCGTGCGCGTCGTGCTCGCGATCGCCGGCTCGATGGCGATCGAGATGGGGGTGATCGGCTGGGTGGCCACCCACCGCCGCCACCACGCTTTCTCCGATCAGCCGGGCGATCCGCACTCGCCGCATCTCCAGGCCGAGCAGGGCTACAAGGGGATCCTCAAGGGCCTCTGGTACGCGCACATGGGCTGGATGTTCTCGGACGACCGCACCGCCCCCGAGCGCTGGGCGCCGGACCTCTTGAAAGACAAGCCGATCCGCGCGATCGACCGGCAGTTCCCGTTCTGGGTGGCCGTTTCGTTCGTTCTCCCTGCACTCCTGGGGCTCGTGATCACGCAAAGTTTCGTCGGGACGCTCACTGCATTCGTGTGGGGCGGGCTCGTGCGGATCTTCTTGCTGCACCACGTGACGTTCAGCATCAACTCGGTGTGCCACTACTTCGGGTCACGGCCGTATCCCACCAAGGAACGCAGCACGAACAACTGGTTGCTCGCCATCGCGTCGTTCGGCGAGTCGTGGCATAACAACCACCACGCGTTCCCATCGAGCGCGATCTTCGGACGCCGCTACTGGCAAGTGGACCTGGGCGGCATCCTTATACGCACGCTTCAATTGACCGGCCTCGCGCGAAAGGTTCGGAAAGATCCCGAGCCCGCGTAGTCCCGCTGCTCCTCGGGCTGACCGGCACCGGACGGTCACCTATGGTGACGAATCCTCCATCGGGAGCGGCGAACTCCTCCGATGGCGGTATCGCGAATACGGCGCCGGGCGCACGCGGAGTCCCGGATCCACCCGTAGCCTGAGGTTCGATGGAACCCGGCGACCAGCCACGCATACGCATCCTGCTCGCGGACGAGCAGTCGCTCTTCCGCGAGGCGGTTCGGGTCGTGCTCGAGAGCCAGCCGGACCTGGAAGTCGTCTCTGAGGCAGGAGACGGCTTGCAGGCGGCGCTCGAAGCCGAGCGGACGCGGCCAGACGTGGCGTTGGTCGACGTGAACCTGCCGAACGCCGACGGCGTTCACATAACACCCCTGATCCTCGAGCGCCGGCCGGGATGCAAGGTGGTCGTGCTGGCCGACGCAGAGGATCACGAGCTCTTGATCGAGGCGCTGGAAGCGGGAGCGAGTGGCTTCCTTACGAAAGGGTCTCCGCTCTCCGAACTGATCGACGCCGCCCGGCGCGTTCAGCGCGGTGAGGTGCTCATCCCGCCGCGGCTCCTGGGTCCTCTCCTCGGGCGATTGATCCGGCGCCGTCGCGAGCAAGACCAGGCCTACCGTCAGATGTCGAAGCTCACGAAGCGCGAGAAGGAGATCCTCGGGCTCCTATCGGACGGCGCCGATAACAACGCCATAGCGCAGGCTCTCGTGATCAGTCCCGGTACCGCACGCACGCACGTCCAGAACGTGTTGAGCAAGCTCGGGGTCCATTCGCGACTCGAGGCAGCCGCATTCGTCATCCGCAACGGCATCCGCGACGAGCTCCAGGAGGCGACACGATGACACAGCTCGCCGGCCTCCGACCCCTTCGGAAAGAGGGCCTCTTCCTGCGTCAAGCCAAGGGAGAGAACGCTGTGTACGACCCCGCCTCAGGCAAGGTGCACCTTCTCAACGCGACCGCATGGGCGATCTGGGACCTGTGCGACGGCGATACCGATCCCGAAGAGATGATCGACGCGATCTGCGAGATCAGCCGGATGCACCGGGACTTGGTCAGCGAGGACGTGCGCCGGGTCCTTAAGGAGTTCGACGAAGCCGGCCTCCTCGTCTGGTTGACGGAGGCTCAGGTCCCACCTACCTAGGGCGCACGACGTACGGAATCTATGGTCCGTTCGTCGCCAGTTCATAAACCCACTCTCCCAGCAGGGAAGGCCGTTCCGGCGGAATCTGCGGTCTACCCGGGGATACCGGTAAACCCAGTAGCGCACCTACGTAAGAGAACGTAGAGAAGTTACGCACCGCGTTCGTTGAGTGACACGCTCCGTGGCCTCTAAGATGCGCACGTCGCACGACTCGGCGGCGGGGGAAATCGGGGGTCACGCTGTTCTCATCGAGAAAGTCAGTCGGCACCGGCTTGCCCATGAGCATCGTCCGCTTCGTGCGGAGGGATGTTCCGCTCGCGCTTCTGGACATCGTCGCGCTCCTGGCCGCGTACCTCACTCCGCTCGTTTTTCGCTTCGAAGGGGCCGTTCCAGACCGGTTCTGGCGCGGTTTCTGGACCCTCGCGCCGTTCATCATCGTCCTTCACGTAGCCTCGAACTACCTCTTCGGTCTGTACGGGCAGATGTGGCGCTACGCGAGCGTCCAGGAAGCGCGACGCGTGGTGCTCGCCGGCGGAAGCGGTGGTTTCATGGTCATCGCCGCAGGGGCCGTGATCGCTCGTGGCAACCGGCCGCTGCCGCTCTCCGTGATCGCGCTAGGGGCCGTCTTCTCGATCATGGCCTTCGGGGCCATCCGGTTCCAGAGTCGCCTGTTCTCGGTGCGGAGGCGGTCGGCGATGACCGAGCACAAGCGGGTGCTCATCGTGGGTGCCGGCGACGCCGGCTCGATGCTTCTCAAGGACATCCAGCGCAACCCCTCGATGGGTCTCGAGCCGGTCGGCCTCATCGACGACGACGTGACCAAGATCGGGCGCGCCCTCAACGGCGTTCCGGTGCTCGGCGCCCGCGCGATGA
Organism: Actinomycetota bacterium; assembly: GCA_040905475.1. Classification (NCBI taxonomy): domain Bacteria; kingdom Bacillati; phylum Actinomycetota; species Actinomycetota bacterium. The sequence continues at coordinate 65,311 of JBBDRM010000117.1, read as the reverse complement.
TCCCTGCGTTGGTGCCAAAGCTCAAGGCCGATCAAGTTCTTCTCGCCATCCCCTCTGCGACGAGCGACGTGGTCCGCGACATCGCAGCGCTTTCCGAAGAAGCCGACGTTCCACTTCGTGTTCTCCCGACCGTACGCGAAACGGTCGGCGGCCGGGTCGCAGCGCGCGATATCCGGGACCTCCGCATCGAAGATCTCCTTGGCCGCCAGCAGGTCGAGTCGGACCTCGGTTCGGTTCGGGCTATCCTCGAGGGTCGGCGGGTTCTTATCACCGGCGCCGGCGGCTCCATCGGCTCCGAGATCGTTCGGCAGGTGCTGCAGTTCGACCCGGCCGAGGTGGTTCTGCTGGACCACGACGAGACGCATCTGCACGACCTCGTCTCGGAGATCGGCGCATCGGAGAAACTCCACACAGCTCTCGCCGACGTGCGCGACTTCGACCGGATCCTTTCGGTCTTCGCGCGTCATCGTCCCGAAGTCGTCTTCCACGCGGCCGCCCACAAGCACGTTCCGATGCTCGAGCTTCACCCTGAGGAGGCTGTTCGGACCAACGTCGCCGGGACCGGCTCGGTCGTGGACGCCGCGGTGGCCACCGGCGTCGGCCGTTTCGTCCTGATCTCCACCGATAAGGCAATCCGGCCGGTCAGCGTCATGGGCGCGTCCAAGCGCATCGCCGAGGAGCTCGTGCGCACCGTTCAGGGCCGACGCGTCGTCTTCTGCGCGGTTCGCTTCGGGAACGTCCTCGGAAGCCGTGGAAGCGTTATCCCGACTTTCCTGCGACAGATCGCCCGTGGCGGCCCCGTCACCGTGACCGATTCATCGATGACCCGTTACTTCATGAGCGTGGACGAATCGGTGCAGCTCGTTCTGCAAGCGGCCGCTCTCGCCGAGGGGGGCGAGGTGTTCACCCTGGATATGGGGGAGCCCGTGAACATCCTCGACCTCGCGCGCAAAGTCGTCCGGCTCTCGGGACACGTGCCGGGGAAGGACGTCGAGATCTCGATCATCGGACCCAGACCCGGCGAGAAGTTGACCGAAGACATCATGGATGAGTGCGAAGCGGTTCTTCCGAGCGGCCACCCGAAGATCGTCGTTTCGCGGCCGCCGCTTCCGCATCCCGCAACGCTGCGGCAAGCTCTTCGCGAGCTCGAGGACCTGATCGCACACGGGGACGCCGATCGTCTTGCCGAGCGCCTCAAGGCGCTCGCCGACGGCGCCCTTCGCACCGTCGACGCGGGTGCTTGAGGTGCGTACCCGCACGATCCTCGTCGCTCACCGTCACGCGATGATCGCGGAAGGGATCGCGGCCGGCCTGGCACGCGTCCGGGGGATCGTTCCCCTCCGGGCCGTCACCACGATGGCGGACGCGGAGCGGCTCGGGGAGAACGCCGACGGCGTCGTCCTCGACCGGTACCTGGCCGGAGCCGAATCGACCGCGAACCGCCTGCGCGCGAAGGGCGTCCGTGTGGTTATGCTCGGAGAAGGATCGGAAGAGGAAGACGGCCTCTGGGTTTCCGCCGGCTCCTCGATCGCTGCGCTCGCCGGAGCGCTCGTCCCCGAGACGCGCGTGCATCGCGGAACGCCGAGCCGGCTCTCGGCGCGTGAGAAGGAGATCCTCACGCTGGTGGGCCGCGGCCTCGCAGGCAAGCAGGTCGCCCGTCATCTGGGGATCAGCCCGAAGACGGTCGAGCACCACAAGACACGGATCTTCTCGAAGCTCGGAGCGGCGAACCAGGCGGCGGCGGTGCGCCTGGCGGCTGAAGAAGAAATTAGGAGGGGCGACTCATGGACCCGGTTGAGTATCTAAGAGGGATAAAGCGTCGCTGGCGGGTCGTGGCGACGATCGTTGCCCTCTCGCTCATCGGGGCGTGGGCGCTGACGAGCCTCGTCGGCTTCGGCGCCAAGAGCCAGACGACCGCCACGGCGACGCTGCTGCAGGGGTCTGCCAGCTCGAGCTCGCAGACCTCGCGGAACAGCGTCGCGCCGAGCGGAACGTCCAACATCCAGACGATCGCCGCGCTCGTCACCGTCGACCAGGTCGTTCAGAAGGTCGCGAAAGAGGTCGAGTTCGTCGGTGATCCGAAGCAGCTCGCGAAGCGCATCAAGGCAGAGATCGACGCGAAGTCGGGCTTCCTCAAGATCACCGCAACCGCCGGAGATCCGGAGCGAGCCAAGATCCTCGCCAACAGCTTCGCCAAGCAGCTGCTGGCGTTCCTCGTCGAGCGCGAGGTCGCAACGAACGCAGCATTCGCCAAGTCGCTCAATGATCAGATCGCCCGGATACGCGGCGAAGTGGCCGCGCTCGATCGGCAGATCAAGAAGTATCCTGTCGCGGCTGCTGCACTGAAGGCCGGAACCACGGGCGCGCGGAGCGGCGGCACCGATCAGGTGCAGGCGAACACCGGAACGCCGGCCGATCCGCTCATCGAGCAGCGGAACGCGGCGCTGAAGCAGATCGGACTGCTGTCCGGCCAGCTCCAGGAGGTCAAGTCTCGTACGGCGGACGCCGAAGGTCTCTCCCTCGTGCAGTCGGCGATCGTCGGCAAGGGCGGCTCGGGGCTGGCTCTTCCGTCGTCGTTGGCCGCGCGACTCGTCATCGCTTTGATCCTTGGACTCCTGGGCGGCATCGGCCTTGCGCTCGTCCTCGAGCGCCTCGATCGACGCATCCGCACCCGTGAGACGGCGGAGCGCCACTTCGGATTCCCCGTGCTCGCCGAGATCCCCGCCCTCCGCACCCGCGGTTTCCTCCCGTGGCGGCGGACGAACGTGGGGCCTGTGAAGCTCACCGACCTGCCGCCGGCGGTTGCGGATGCGTACCGGATGCTCGGTGCGGGCCTCAACGGGGCGTCGTCGACGAACGGCAGCCTCCCGGGTCACGATCGGCGTGTGCGTCCGAGGGCGATCCTCGTGACGAGCGCCGGACCCGAAGATGGGAAGACGGCCGTGCTCGCAAGCCTCGCAGGTGCGCTCGCCTCTGTGGGCAAGACCGTGACCGTGGTCGGCTGCGACTTCCGCCACCCGCAGGTCCACGAGGAGCTCGGCGTCACGAACGCGCGCGGCGTGACCGACGTGCTGCTGTCCAGCAACGGCGGGCCGCTGCTGAGCTCGGCCTTGTGGCAGACGCCGATCAACGGCGTCTGGGCGGTGCCGAGCGGGACCGTGAGCGCGAGCCCCGATGCGCTGCTGTCGTCGCCTTCGATGCGTCGTCTGCTCATGGAGGCGCGTCAGCTCTCGGACATCGTTCTGATCGACACGTCACCGATCCTTACGAGTGACGTGGCTTTCCTACTGCCCGAGGTCGACGGCGTCCTCGTCGTCGTCAAGGCCGGCACGACCAAGCCCGAGCTGGCCGAGCGCTCGAGCGAGATGCTGAAGCGCCTGAAGGCTCCGGTGCTTGGCGTCGTACTGAGCGGGAAGACCGAGGCGTCGTTGCCGCGCGGGTACTACCGGACGTGGAGTCCGCGCAAGGTCATCCTGGGCGCTCCCGTGGCGATCGTGCGGTTCGCGGGCTGGGCGATCAGAAGCGCGATCCGCATCGGCCGCAGAGGCAAGGGATCTGCTCCGGAGGCCGTCGTCGGGATGCCGCCGAAGACGATAACGCTCGATCCGTCCACGCCTGCATCCGCCGCCGGCGTGAAGAGCAGCGCTCAGCCAAACGGGGATAGGGGATTTCCCCGGCTGATGCGTCGCTCCGGGAACCGGTAGAACATAAGATGACCGCTGGTTCTATGCTCGCATCCCCTACCGACGTGATCCGCTGCATGGTCACGTATACGGACTGGTGGCAACCCGCGAGCGCTTCCGTGCTCCTGGTCGGCGGAGCCCGTCGGGGCACGACCATCGGCGACGGACTCCACCCCGGCGTGATCGAGACCCTCGACGAGCGGTCGGAACTCTGCCGGCGCGTCTTCCACCTCGAGGATCGAGACCGCAGGGTCCTGTTCCTTTGGTACGTCGCCCAGCTGGGCGTTTCGGACATCTCCCGCACGATCGGGGTGTCTCAGCGACAATGCCATCGGTTGAGGGCGCGTGCCGTCCAGAAGATCGTAGAACTGGGGCAAGAGGCCGAGGAAGTCGCCTAGGATTCTCCCGCCGGCGGTCCTCGATATGGGGCAGCGCCTCGGGCGCCGCCCCCTTCTTATTCGTCTCGGCCGCGTCGAGGAGTCTTGAAGACGATGGATTTCGAGCTCTCAGAGGAACAGGGAGTCTTCCGCGACGAGGTCATCCGCTTCGCTCAACGCGAGCTGGGTGAGGACCTCATCGACCGCGATACGGACGGCGCGTTCGACGCGAAGGCGTGGCAGCGGTGTGCCGAGTTCGGCATCCAGGGCTTGCCGATCCCGAAGGAATACGGCGGCCAAGGGGCGGACCCGCTCACGGTCATGCTGGCGATGGAAGCGCTCGGCTACGGCTGCTCGGACAACGGGCTGCTCTTCTCGCTCAACGCGCAGATGTGGGCCTGCGAGATCCCCATCTTGAGATTCGGCACCGAGGAACAGAAGCAGCGCTATCTTCCCGCGTTGTGCGACGGGTCGATGATCGCGGCGCACGGCATGAGCGAGCCGGGTTCCGGCTCGGATGCCTTCGCGCTCAGCACCAAGGCGGAGCTGCGCGGCGATCGCTACGTCCTCAACGGATCGAAGACCTTCGTGACCAACGCACCGGTCGCCGGCGTGTTCGTCGTGTTCGCAACCACCGACAAGAGCCTGGGCTTCGCGGGACTGTGCGCGTTCTTGCTGGAGCGCGGCGACCCGGGCCTCGAGGTCGGCGAGCCGATCAAGAAGATGGGCCTGCGTACCTCGCCGATGTCGGAACTGTTCTTCAACGACCTCGAGGTGCCCGAAAGCAGGCTCCTCGGTAAGCGCGGCGGCGGCATGGCTTTGTTCACCTCCGCGATGGAGTGGGAGCGGAGCTGCATCCTCGCGAGCACGGTCGGCTCGATGGAGCGCCAGCTCGAGCGTTCCATCGTCTACGCGCGGGAGCGGAAGCAGTACGGCCAGCCGATCGGAAAGTTCCAAGCGATCTCGCACCGGATCGTCGAGATGAAGTTGCGGCTCGACACGGCGCGTCTGCTGCTCTATCGGCTCGGCTGGTCGATGGGGCGAGGGAAGGCCTCGGCGCTCGATTCCGCTCTGGTCAAGCTCCATCTGAGCGAGTCTTTCCTGGCGTCCTCCATGGACGCGCTCCAGATCCACGGCGGGTACGGCTACATGACCGAGTACGAGCTGGAGCGTGAGGTGCGCGACGCGTTCGGCAGCAGGCTCTACTCGGGGACCTCGGACATCCAACGAAACATCGCGGCCCGGATGCTCGGGCTCTGATGAACCAACGTCTCGATCACAGGAGAAAACGTTGACGACGATCGCACCTCCGGTGCCGGAGGCGCCCCCGAGCGGAGCGCGCTACCGACATTACATCCGCTTCTTCTCCTCACTGAAGGCGCTGGTGAAACGGCGTGAGCTGATCCTTGCTCTCGCCGAGCGAGACCTGCGCGCCCGCTACAAGCAGGCCAACTTCGGCTTCGCGTGGTCGCTGATCACGCCGATCGCGCTGATGGTGGTTTTCTCGCTGTTCCTCAAGCGTGTCGCGAACATCGACACGGGCGTGGATGTGACCGGCCGTTCTATCCCCTACCCGCTCTTCACCTACATCGGCCTCCTCCCGTGGACGCTTTTCTCGGCCTCGGTCTCCAACGGGGGCCAGGCGCTGATCATGAACGTTCCGATCTTGAAGAAGGTGGCTTGCCCGCGGGAGGTGTTCCCGCTCGCGACCGTCGTGGTCGCCACCGTGGACATGATCCTGGCCACCGTCGCGCTGGCCGTGCTCTTCATCATCTACGGGTTCGTGCCTCATGGAACCTCCTACTGGGTTCCCATGATCCTGATGGTGCAATTCGCTTTCACGATCGGAATCGTGCTGATCGTGTCCTCGGCTATGGTCTACGTTCGCGATCTGCGGCACGCGCTTCCTCTTTTCCTGCAGCTCGGCCTCTTCGCGACCCCCGTCGCGTACGGCATGGAGACCGTGCCGCCCTCCATCCGAGAGATCTACGGCTACGTGAACCCGCTGGCGCCGGTCATCGACGGCTACCGGCGAACGGTCCTCTTGGGGCTGCCTCCTGACTGGCAGACGTTCCTTCCCGCCGCAGGAAGTTCGATCGCGGTGCTGGTGCTCGGATACCTCCTGTTCAAGAAGCTCGAGACGGGGATCGCCGATGTTGCCTGAGGGTTCGATCGAGGTTTCGGAGATCTGGAAGCGGTTCCGGGCCGACCGCAAGGGCGCCCTCATGAAGGATCAGATCCGCCGCCTGCGCGCGAAGATGAAAGGGCGCGATCCTGGGTGGACGTGGGCCCTTCGCGACATCAACTTTTCGCTCGCGCCGGGAAAGTCGCTCGGCATCGTGGGCGCGAACGGCTCGGGCAAGACGACGCTGCTGCGCGTGCTCTCCGGCGTGATGTACCCGTACTCGGGCAAGGTCGAGGTCTCGGGACGCGTCGGCGCGCTGATCGAGGTTCGTGCGGGCCTCCACCCCGATCTCACGGGTCGCGAGAACATCTTCGTCTACGGGACGCTGCTCGGCCTCACCCGCAAAGCGGTCGCCAAGCGGTTCGATGAGATCGTCGAGTTCGCCGAGATCGAGGCCGCCGTCGACCGGCAGATGAAGCACTTCTCGAGCGGGATGCAGATGCGGCTCGGGTTCGCGATCGCGGCCTTCCTCGACCCGGATCTGCTGATCGTGGACGAGATCCTCGCCGTCGGCGACGCCGCTTTCCAGCAGCGGTGTCTCGACCGGATGCGGGCCGTGCTGACCCAGGGCGCCACACTCTTGTTCGTCTCCCACGACCTCGCGACCGTCGAGGCGACCTGCGAACGGACCATCTGGCTCCACCGCGGCGCGATGCAGGCGGACGGCCCGACGCCGGAAGTGTTGGGAGCCTATCGCCGTCAGGTCGAGGAGTTCGCGGAGTTCACCTCTCCCCGAGGCGGCGACTTCCAGATCATCGAAGCCGGCGTCCGTACCGAGCAAGGCGGCTGGCCGCGGACGCAGGAGCCGATGGAGATCCGTGTCGTCGTGGGGAAGAACGTGTCCGGCGGCGACGGCCAGGCGCAGGTGGTCGTCGGCGTCACCGAGGGCACGGCGAACCCTATCTTCGCCCTCCGTCACGGCGTCGACCTCAGCTCCGGCACCGCAGAGGTACGCTGCCGCATCCCGAGGATCCCTTTGCCGCGCGGCCGCTACTTCGTCTGGGCCGCGGTGTGGCGTACGGGCCGCGATGTGCTCCCCTGGCATCCCGTCGCGAAATTCGAAGTCGAGGGCCAGGAGCTCGATCCGGTCTTCCATTCGATCGTCCGGCTCTCTCCCGTGCACGTCGACGCGGAATGGATCGTGGCGCCGATGAACGGGCACCGCGGCGATGCCGTCCGGCCGGTCGACACGGTTGATAGGAGCGGGGGTTGAACCAACCGCTCCTTCTCGGCGTCCTTGTCACCTACCGGCGGCCGAAGGATCTGGAGCGGAGCCTCGGCCTTTTGGCCGCTCAGGAACGGCCGCTCGACCGGCTCATCGTGGTCGACAACGGCCCGACACCCGAGACCGAGGCGATCGTCGCCGCGGCCCGAGGAGCGTCGCGGGAGCCGGCCGACTACCTCCCCATGCCGGAGAACGTCGGCTTCCCCGGCGGTCTCGCGGCAGGGATCGACCGCATGTTCGAAGGAGCGGGCGACGGCGACTGGGTCGTCGTGCTCGACGACGACGACCCTCCCGAAGAGCTCGACATCTTCGGAGATCTGCTCCGCTTCGCCGAGGAGATGGTCGCGCGGGACTCGCGCACGGCCGCCGTCGGGATGCGCGGGGCCCGTTTCGACACCCGTCGCGGACTGCTTGTCCGCGTACCGACCCGCGAGATCGAAGACGTCGTTCGCGTGGACTACATCGCCGGCAACGCGCTTCCGCTCTACCGGGTCGGGGCGCTTCGGGACGCCGGAACGTTCTCACCGCCGCTGTTCTTCAGCCACGAGGAACTCGATATCGGGCTCCGGCTCCAGCGCAAGGGGTACGCGCTCTACGCGCATGGGGCGCGGTGGCGCGCCCGTCGTGGCGCAACCGCGCGCCCGGACGTCATCCAAGAGGAGCACTGGCGCGTCCTAACGCCGAACTGGCGGAGCTATTACAGCCTCCGCAACGCGGTCTACATCATGCGGGCGAACGGGCGAAGGCGTGCCGCGATGCGCATCACGTTCTCGCGCGGGCTGGTCAAGCCGCTCGTGAACCTTCCGCTCGCACCGCGCGCGGCTTCGCGCGCGCTCGCGCTGAACGCGCGCGCCTGCGCCGACGCCTGGCGCGGAAAGCTCGGCCGCAGGGTGGAGCCGGACGTCGCTCAACCGCGGCCGAAGAAGACCACCGCGCGGTCGGCAACCCGGAGCTGAGCGCTCGAGCGAGACGTTGTGCCACGAGATCGTCGCAAGGAGGAACCAACGATGAGTGACGAGCAGGCCGTTGCACCTCCCCGGACCTCCCGGGTCGATGCGAAGGCCGGCGTCCGTGAGGACATCGAGTTCGTCGGGTCGGGCCCGGAACGGATCTTTTCGACGTTGCACGCCCCGACCGGTCAAGCGAAGGGGGCGGTTCTGCTCTGTTCCTCGATCCTCGCCGAGCTGCTTTCCGGCTACCAGGAGGAGGTCTGGCTCTGTCGGCTGCTCGCGGCGGAGGGTTTCGCGGTTCGCCGGTTCCATTACCGGGGGACGGGTCACAGCGACGGTGAAGCCGAGGACATCACCTACGAGGGCCTGGTCGACGACGCTCGGATGGTCGCCGACCATCTCCGAACGGAGACCGGCTTCGAACGGATCGGCGTGATCGGCACCCGCGTTGGCGCGGTGGTGGGCGCCTCGATCGTGTCGGGGCAGCCGGGGATGCCGCTCTCGGTCATCCAACCCGTGCTGGATCTCGAGAAGCTCTTCAAGGAGATGGGCCGGGCCCGGAAGATCAGTTTGATGAACGAGGAAGGCCGCTCGGCCGAGGATGGCCCCCCTGAGGACATGTTCGTCGTGCTCGAGCGGGAGCGTTCGGTGGACGTCCTTGGCTACACGCTCACCGAGCCGATCTACCAGAACCTGAGGACGCGCAAGCTGACCGATGAGCTCGGGCCCGCCCCGCGGCCCGTCCAGCTCGTCGAGGTCGCGAAGCGCAAGACGATCAGCCCCGAGTATCAGCGCTTCCTCGACGGACTCGCGGCCGTGGGCTGCGAGACCGACGGGAAGCTCGTTTCGGATGAGATCGCCTGGTGGTTCCACGACACCCGCCGCCACCTCATCCCCGAGATCGGCGATGCGATCGTTCCGTGGATATCCGAACGCTTGGCGCAGGAGGGGAGATGACGACGCAAGCCACGACCTACGACGAGATCCCCGTCTTCATCCCCGCCGAAGGAAACAGCATCTTCGGAATCATGACCCGCCCGAGCGTGAAGCCCAACGGGGTCTGTGTTGTCCTGCTGCTCGGCGGCGTCTTCAGCCTCTCGATCACGCGGAACCGTTTGTCTGTGAAGCTCGCGCGGCGGCTCGCGGCCCAGGGCTATCACGTGTTCCGCATGGACTTCCACGGCGTCGGAGAGAGCACCGGCGACTTCGAAGAGAGCAAGCTGGGCCGGCCCTGGGTGCAGGATCTCCGCGCGGCGATGGGCTGGCTTCGCGAGCAGGGACAAGACAAGTTCGTCCTGCTCGGGCACTGCTTCGGCGGCCGCACCTGCCTGGCTACGACCCCGGAGATCCCCGAACTCCTGGGCCTCGGGCTCATGGTGGTTCCGGTGATGGACTACAACCACTTCGAGCTCGCGGTAAAGAACCGCTCGGAGCTGACGGCGGGGAAGTTCGTGAAGCGCGCCGCACGGAAGACGGTCCTGCGGGGGATCTTCATCCCTCGGCACCGTCGGCGCTATCTGCACATCATCCGCGCCAAGCTCAAGCGCAAGACCGCCGGCGAAGCGGACCTGCCGTGGGGCCAGGCGAGCCCGTCCTACATGAAGTTCCTCTCGGGCGTCATCGATCGCCGCATCCCGATCTTGATCGCGTTCGGGACCGAGTGTCTCGCCAGTGACTTCGACCGAGCGCGCGCCGGGAAGCTCGGGAAGCTGCTGAAGCGTGGGGAGGAACAGATCCAACTCCATCGTTACGAGCGGATGGCGCACGGCTTCCCCAACATCCAGACGCAAGAAGAGACCATGGATCTCATCGAGAAGTGGCTCGACCGCGTCGTGGTCCCGGCATCGCCGAAGCTGGCCGCGGTTCAGCCGGCGACGGAGTAAGGGATCGGCGGGAGGCGTGATGGCAAGCGGGTCGGCGTCGAATTCGGGGCGGCTGCCCGACTTCGTCATCATCGGCGCGATGCGGGCCGGCTCCACGACGCTTGCGCGTGCCGTCGGCGCCCACCCCGGCGTGTTCATGCCCGCGAAGAAGGAGCTGCATTTCTTCGATTGGAAATTCGATCGTGGCACGGACTGGTACCGCGAGCAGTTCCGAAGTGCCGAACCCGGCGCGGTCTTGGGTGAGGCGACACCGATCTACATCGTCTACCGGGATGCGATGGAGCGACTCGCGGCAACCGTTCCCGGGACGAGGCTGATCGCCGTGCTGCGGGATCCCGCCTCTCGTGCGTACTCGCACTACTGGTACAACCGGATGCTCGGCTTCGAGCCGCTGCCGTTCCGCGAAGCGCTCGCCGCCGAGGCCGGCCGTCCTGCGAACACGCCCGACCGGCGGACATTCGACTACGTGGAGCGCGGACGCTACCTGTCGCAGCTGCTCCGGGTATGCGAGCTGTTCCCGCGCGACGCCTTGCACGTCCTGCTCCTCGAGGACCTGAACCGGACGCCGGCCGAGACGTATCGATCGCTCTTCCGCTTCCTCGGTATCGACGAGACGTTCGTGCCCACGAACGCGGAGCACGCGCTCAACAGCCACGCCGAGTATCGCTCGAAGGCTCTCGCGAAGGTTTCCCGCGCGCTGCCCGATCCGCTCCGCCGCGTGGCGCGCCGCTTCAATCGCAAGGACGTCCGTTATCCGCCCATGGATGAGGACGTCCGCCGCGAGCTCGACGAGCGGTTCGCCGAGGACAACCGCGCTCTGGCCGCCTGGCTTGGGCGTGAGCTCATCGGCTGGGGCCGCACCGGGACATCGCGCGCGGCGCGTCAAGCCGGGGCGGAGTGACCGTCGTGGGATCGCAGGCGGATCCTCGCCGTGTGCTGGTCGTCGGCGCCGGGAAGCGGGTCGAGGAAACGATCGTTCCGGCATTGCTCGGTCTCGGCGACTCCGCCGAGATCGCCGGGGTCTGGGCGCGCTCGAGCCGGAAGATCTCGTTCTACGGCGGGGAGTTCACCGTTCAGACCGAGACCGGGCCGGACGCCTACGATCTCTCTTCGATCGACACGGTGATGGTCGCCGTCACGCGCGCGTCGGTACCCTCGGTGCTCCGGAAACTCTCCCGCTTCGACACCGGCCACATGGCGCTGATGCTCGATACGCCGGTGCTCGACCCAGGCGATCTGGGTGCGACGCGGTGGTTCGAGCGCTTCCGCCGCGTGGTGTGTACGGAAGACTCGATCGCGCTTCCGCCGATCGCCGCCGCGAAGCGGCTGATCGACGAAGGGGCCGTCGGCAAGGTGCGGTCGGTGCAGCTGTTCCACAGCGGATGGCGCAACCACGCGCTGGCATCGATGCGATATCTCACCGGGATGCGGAAGCCGTCCCGGATCACGATGAGCCGCTGGAACCCGAGATGGAGCGAGACCCGCTTCCGCTTCGCCGGCGGGGTGCGGGCGAGCGTGGTGCAGCCCCACATCCACGGGAACGGCCGGGTGTTGGTGGTTGGGGAGCGAGGCGCGATCGTGGACTACCGGACCGAGCGTTCCGACGCCATCGAGATCGGCTATCTGGTGGAGGATGGGATCTATCGAGGTCTCACGGTGCGGGGAGAGCAGGTCGGCTCCGAGCTCGATCAGCGCTTCTTCGATAACGTTCCTCGAACGGGGATCCCCGAACCGACGCTCGACAACCAGTTCAAGATCCGCGCGGTCATGGAGCTTCTCGCGGGCGTGCACGACGAGCGCTCGGGAGTCTCCTACGATCCGTGGGACGCGATCTACGATCACCAGTGCATGCGGCTGGCGGAGCGACTTCCGGCGTTCTTCGACATCAGGCTTCCCGGGCGGCGCTCGCTGTTCGGCGGGGCTCTCCGCGCCGCCGCTCGGGTCCGCCGTCGCCGCGGGAGCGCGTAGCCGTGTTCCGCGACGCGCGCACGGTCGAGGACGGGGCGGTCCTCGAAACCGATGTCTGCATCGTCGGAACCGGAGCGGCCGGCGTGACCTGCGCGGCCGAGCTAAGAAGCACGGGCCGCCGAGTGCTCGTCGTCGAGGCGGGCGGGCTCAAGCCGGAGCCGGCCACCGAGGCGCTGAACGAGTTCGAGTCCACCGACATGGCGGTACCCGTCACATCTCGCGAGCGGCGCTTCGGCGGAACGACCAACTCGTGGTGGGGGAAGGTCGCGCTCCTCGACGAATCGGACTTCGTCGCCCGCGATTGGCTCCCGGGGTCCGGGTGGCCGGTGAGCCGCTCCGACCTGCTTCCCTTTTACCGACGCGCGTGCGATCTGCTGAGGATCCCGGATCTGACTCGGTTCGATGCCGCGACCGCGTTCGGCGGCAGGCGTCCGAGGCTCGTCGGCGACGGCCTCGAGCACAAGGCGTTCTTCTGGACGCGGGACGCGCTGAACTTCGGCGCGCACTATCGTCGCTCCATCGCCGGTGCGTCCAACGTCTCGACCTTGCTGCACGCGAACATCACCGAGGTTTGCCTGGACGAGAACGGTCGCGTGGACCGGCTCGCCGTGGCGACCGTGAACGGCCGGAGATTCTCGATCCGTCCGGCGATCGTGATCCTCGCGTGCGGTGGGATCGAGAACGCCCGGCTGCTCCTCGCCTCGAGGTCGCGAACCCCGGCGGGTGTCGGGAACGACGGGGGCCTCGTCGGCCGCTACTACATGGATCATCCCCGCGGCCCCTCGGGGATCGTCGAGGCGTCGCCGGCCCTGTCGGCTCTGTCGCCCGCGTACTGGTCCGGCAAGCGATCGGGCGCCGTCCGGTTCCGACTGGGCGTCGGCTTCTCGCCGGCGGAGCAGGCCGAGAGGCAGGTGCTGAACTCGTACGTGAACCTGAACCCGATCTACGGCGGGGCAGCGGTCGCGGCGATACGGAACCTCTACCGGCGGCGCGCTGCGGCGCTGCGCGACCGGTCGCTCCTTCGTTCGCTCGTCACCGGCGTCCCGGACGTGGCGCGTTACTTCGCGTTCAAGCGCTACGGGCGCGGCAGCGTCCAGACGCTCGCGATCGAGAACTTCATGGAGCAGGAGCCGCGCTACACGAACGCGGTGACCCTGTCGGAGCGACGAGACCAGTTCGGGAACCCCCTCGCCCGCGTTGCCTGGACGCTCTCGGAGCGCGACCGCCGGAGCCTTCGGGTCCTGCACGAGACGCTCGACGGGGCGCTTCGCCGGCGCGGCATGGGCCGCCTCCGCACGCCGCTGCTTTCCGATGCCGAGGACGGGTGGCCGGTGGCCAACGACGCGGCGCACCACATCGGCACGACGCGGATGGGGACGAACACCAAGACGTCGGTGGTGGACGGGTCGTGCCGCGTTCACGGCATCGAGAATCTGTACGTCGCCGGAAGCTCGGTCTTCCCAACCGGCGGCTCGGCGAACCCGACGCTGACGATCATGGCCCTCGCTTCACGTCTTTCGGATCACGTGCGCTCGAAGCTCGGCAGCACGATCACGGCGCGACCGGTGGACGGCGCGGTCGGCGCCTCACAGGAGAAAACGGCATGACCACCACCAGCCCATCCGTCGCCTCCGGCTCGGGGGTCGCGTTGCCGCCGTTCCCGTTCTTCGTCGGCTGCGGCCGGTCGGGCACGTCGTTGCTGCGCGCGATCTTCGATTCCCACCACGAGATGAACGTCCCCTACGACACGCACTTCATCCTGTACCTCGCCGACCGGCGACCCCGCTACGAGCAGCGGGATGGGTTCGCCGTCGACGCTTTCGTCGACGACCTGGCGAGCCAGTACGACTTCAAGCGCTGGGTGATCGGCATCGAGGACATCCGGAACGATCTGCGCGCCAGGCCCCCGGCGGACTATGCGGAAGCCATCCGTCGGATCTTCCAACTGAGCGCCACCCGCGAGGGGAAACCTCGCTACGGCAACAAGTCGCCGGTTCACGTCCGCGAGATCGGGACCCTCGGCAAACTATTCCCCGACGCGCGCTTCGTGCACATCCTTCGCGACGGGCGCGACGTCGCGCTCTCCTACCTGAACGTGACGTTCGGTCCGTCCACGGTCGAGGCCGCCGCATTGCGCTGGAAGCGTCACGTGCGCAGCGGAAGGGTCGAGGGCGCCCGTTTGGGACCGAGCCGGTACCGCGAGGTTCACTACGAGAGGCTGCTCGAGGACCCCGAGACCGTCACGCGGGATCTCTGTACGTTCCTCGAGGTGCCGTTCGAAGAGTCGATGCTCCGCTACTACGAGCGCACCGCCGAGCTCCACGCCGGCAAGGACACGCCGAACCATCATCGAAACCTCGCGCTGCCGCCGACGAAGGGGCTGCGCGACTGGCGACAGGAGATGGCACCCGGCGACGTGCGGATCTTCGAGACGATCGGGGGAGAGCTTCTCACCGAGCTCGGTTACGAGCGAGCCTTCCCCGAGATCACGCTCGACGCGAAGCTTCGAACCGGCGCGCGGATCGCGTCTGAGGGTTTCCGGCGCGGGTGGCGCATGGCTCGCGGCCGGAACCGGCTGACCGGACGAAAGCGCGTGAAGGGTCCTCGCTGAGCGAAGGCCTATGCGGGCTCGCCGGGATCCGGCGGCTGCCGGGTCCGACGTCGCAACAGCCAGTATGTGAGTCCGGCCGCGGCGGCTCCGCCGGCGACGGCGATCAGCCACGGAAACACCTCGGGCTGATCCGAGGGCGGGAGCGCAAGGCCCGAATCCGTCGGGCTGGCGGACGTGGTCGGGCTCGAGGTCACCGAGGGGATCGGGGTCGGGGTGGGCGTGGACGTGGAGCTCCCGCCGCGTCCCGGACGCCGGCCGCCACCGGAGCCGGTGGATCCCTGCGGCAGTGAGGGGACGGTTCCGGGGATGTTCGACTGTCCCATGATCGCAGCCTTCACCGCCGCGACCCCGACGGGCGCATCCCAGGCGGAGTGCGGCATGCCGTCGATGATGTTGACCTTGACGTTCGGCGTCCCGGAGTTCTCGAGCTTGTCGGCGTAGTCGAGGCCGTGTCTCGGAGCCGCGGTTCCGTCGGCGGTCCCCAACAGGAAGGTGACCCGCGTGGACGGATAGGAGTAGTCCGAGCCGCCCGTGTCCACGCCGTCGGCGGTCCACTTGCCGACGTAGCTCGCGTCGTGCTGCTCGCAGGGGCCACCTCCGCCGAAGTAGCCATAGGAGTTGTCCATGGTCTTGGCCGTGTGAGACGGCCAGGTGTACTCCCGGAACTCATCTGTGCACCCCTTCACCAACGCGGCGTGGGGCGGACCGGAAACCGGGATCGCGGCATCGATGATCCCGGACAGCCCGTAGTGCGACAGCGAGTACGAGATCTGCGAGGCGCCCCCGCTCTCGCCGGTGACGCAGAAGCCACAGTTGCCCGTCGGCTGCGACGAGCCGTTGTACAGATGGCCGTGCACCCACTTGATAACCGTGGCCGAGCGACAGGCGAGCTTCGCCGGTCCCGCCGCCGTCTCGCCGGGAGCGGCGTCGAGCCAGGCTTCGTCCCACTTGACCTGGACGATCTCGAACCCCGCGCTGCGCAGATCATCGAGGGCGGAATCGGCGGACGCTTTGACGGTGGTCCACGACGTTCCGCCGGTGACGGTGAAGAACATGACGAGCCCGCGCGGCGTGCCCGATGCCGCTCGCGTCGCCAGGCGTCCCTCGGCCGCCTGCTTGGTCTGCGAGCACGTGACCCGGAACGTGGTGCAGTTGTAACCGTCGGGGCAGCCGCCCCCACCCGTCGAAAGGATCGTGAAGGTTCCGGTTCCGTACGACGCAGCGCTTCCCGGTGAGGGGACGGAAGCCCATACGACGAGCGATGCGAGCAACGCAAGCACAAGGCGCAGGCGACGCCGGCGAGGCGCCGGACCCGGACCGCTCAGGTGGTTCGCGCGCAAAGCATCCCCTTCGTGTCTGGAACCGACGGACCGGGGTCCCGGCCGCTCGGAGCTCATATTGTAGGTCGCCAAGTCGCCGGCCGCCCGGGACGATGACCCCGCCGAAGATCAGGCTTTTTGAAGGAGGAACCGTGAGTAATCCACACTTCGTCGAGCGAAAGAGCTGCCCCGTGTGCGGCTCCGTCGACCATCGCGAGCTGTTCCACGGCAGCTACACCGAGCCTCCGATCAGGTCGTGGCTCGAGAAGCGTCAGGCGCCTCGCGGGATGGTCGAATTCGATCTGCTCGAGGGCGCCGAGTATGTCCTGCTCGAATGCCGATCGTGCGCCCTGATCTTCCAGCGCGACATCCCCGACGAGTACCTATCGGAGATCGCGTACGAGCGCTGGGTGGATCCGGACAAGGCTTGGGACCGTCGCTCGAAGGGCATCATCCGGGCCCGCGGCCGCTACGCGCTCGAGATCATGGGCGTGCTCGACTTCATGAAGCGCGAGCCCGAGAGCTTGCGCTTCCTCGACTACGGGATGGGCTGGGGATTCTGGGTCGAGATGGCTCGCGCCTTCGCGGTCGACGTGTACGGCCTGGAGCCCGCAGCCTCGCGGAACACCCGCGCATCGGAGCAAGGTCTACAGGTGATCGACGTCGAAAAGATGAATGAGCTCTCATTCGACTTCATCAACACCGAGCAGGTGTTCGAGCATCTCCCCGAGCCGTACGAAACCGCGGTGCAGCTCTCGCAGGTGCTTGCTCCGGGCGGGATCCTCAAGATCAGCGTGCCGAACTCGATGCGGGTCAAGCGTCACCTGAAGCGGGGGGACTGGCTCAAGAAGGGCAACCCGCTGAACGACGTGTTCCCGTTGCAGCACATCAACGCGTTCACGCACCGCTCGATCATCAAGCTCGGTGAGCGGGTCGGGCTCGAGCACGTGCCGATCCCGGCCCGTCTCCGCTACCGCTACATGCCGACCTGGGAGCGTCCGAGCCGCCTGCTCAAGCGGACGGTCGGGGCACACTACCGTACGCTACGCGATCAGACGACCGTGATCTGGTTCCGGCGCGGGGGCGCTCTGGCAACAGCGCCCACCGAGTCGGGACGCGTCCGGCGGCAGCATGCCGAGCCGGCCGCGAAGTCCTCAAGAAGGAGAGGTTGATGGACATCGAAGGGCAGTTGCGCACCTACCTCGTCGACGAGCTCCAGGCTCCGGCGGACGCCGTCGGAACTGATGCACCACTCATCTCGACGCATGTGATCGATTCGCTCGGGATGCTGTCGATCGTCACGTTCATCGAGAGCGAATTCGGTGTCGAGATCGTCGACGACGAGATCGTCCCGGACAATTTCGAGACGCTCTCGTCGATCGTGAAGCTCGTCGAGTCGAAGATGGCGCAATCGACATGACCCGTACGCATCCTGCCGGCGGGGGCGGTGAGCCCCTCCCTGCCGAGACGGACACTCGGGAGAGCGGAGGCTCGCGCATCCGAGTTCTCTGGCTCATCAAGGGGCTCGGGCGCGGCGGGGCCGAGATGCTGCTCTACCAAGCCGCGCGTCTCCGCGACCGTGATGCGTTCGAATGCGAGGTCGGGTTCCTCCTCGGATCGCGAGACTGGCTCGCGGACGACCTCCGAGCGGAAGGCGTACCCGTCCATCTCTTCTCGTCGGAGAAGCATGCCGACTTCCGCTGGGCCTTGAAGCTGCGCCGCTATCTGATCGCGAATCCGGTGGACGTGGTGCACGTCCACTCGCCGCTGGTCGCTGCCGCGGCGCGTTTGGTTGTTCGTTCGCTCCCGCGCCGCGTCCGGCCGCGGACGGTCTCGACCGAGCACTTGCCCTGGTCGGGACACAACCGGTTGACGCGCATGGCCAACGCCGCGACGTTCCGGCTCGACGCTGCGCACCTTGCGGTCTCGGATGCGGTGGCCGAGTCGATCCCTCGTCGCTCGCGCAGGCACGTGGAGGTGCTTGTTCACGGGATACCGGTGTCCCACGTGCGGGCAGAGCGCCGGTGGCGCGAAACGGTGCGCGAGGAGCTGGGGGTCGGCCCCGAGGAGATCCTCGTCGGCACGGTCGCCAACGTGACCGCACAGAAGGCGTACCCCGATCTGATCGAGGCCGCCAAGCAAGTTGCCTCCCGGATGGAGAACGTACGGTTCACCGTTGCGGGACGCGGGACGCTGGACGACGAGATGCTTGCTCTGGCGAAGAGCGCCGGTCTCGGGGGGCGTCTGGTCCTGCTCGGCGCCGTCGAGGACGCACCGCGCTTCATGTCGGCCTGCGATATCTTCGCGCTGGCCTCGCATTGGGAAGGCCTCCCGCTCGTCATCATGGAGGCCATGGCGCTCGGGCTCCCCGTCGTGGCCACCGAGGTCGGTGGGATCCCCGCACTCATCCGGAACGGCGACGAGGGCACCCTCGTTCCGAAGTCGAGGCCCGACCTCTTCGCACGGGCGCTCGAGGAGCTGGCCGCCGACCCGGAGCGACGGAAGCGAATGGGGCAGGCGGCGACCGAGGATGCGATCCGCTTTGACAACGAAGGGGCCGTTCGGACGATCGAGGCGCTCTATCGTGACGTGGTCGAGCGTGGACGCGGGAGACTCGGGCGATAAACGCAGATGGTCCGGGTCGTCTGGGTCGTATGCTCGTTGAAGGGGTCGAGGGCAGACCACGATCGAGCGACGGGTTCGCCCGAATTCAAGTAGCAAGGGATGCGCGACGATTCACGGAGTGTGGGGATGAACGAACCAGGGGGCACAAGCGATGACGGCGGCCTGAGCCGCCGGCGACTCCTTCTGCTCGGCGGTGCGAGCGCGGTCGGTGTCGTATTCGCACGTTTGCTTGATCCGGTCGTCTCCGACGAGTCTGCGGCGCCGGGGCCGGCCCACAGCCCGACCGCGGGCCACGACGGGCACTCTCCCTCGCCGGAACCCGTAGACACGACCGATGCGGTCGTTCAGGGCACGACGCTCGTTCGATGGAGCGACCCCGCGACCTGGAAGGGCAAGATCCCCGGGGCGGGAGACGTCGCGAAGATCGACGTGCCGGTGCTGTTGGACGTGAATCCAACCGTGGCCGGCGTCGTGATCGGCCCCGCCGGCTCGCTGGTTTTCGATCCGGCGAAGACCCGCACGCTGACGAGCAAAGGAAACGTGATCGTGCGCGGACGTCTCACGATGCGCCCGGCCGGGTCGTCGGTCGTCCACCGGATCGCGATAACCGGTGCGAAGGAATCGTCGTTCAGGGGCGGCGGAGCGCTCCCGCTGGACACCGATGTCGGTGTCTGGGTCGTGTCCAACGGTGTCCTCGACGCGGTCGGCAGCGCGAGGCGAGGCTGGGTACGCGCCTCGGGCAGCATCGCAAAAGGGGCCAGGAAGATCATCCTCGCCGACGTCCCCACGGGCTGGCGCGCCGGCGATGAAGTGGTGATCACCCCGACGAGATCGCCCGCGGTGAGTAGCAAGCAGTACGCGGAGTACGACACCGCGACGATCAGCTCGGTCAGCGGCAAGACCATCACGCTGTCCCGCTCGACCGCGTACGCGCACCCGAAGGTCGACGTCGGGTCCGGCAAGGCGTTCACCGCGGAGGTCCTGAACCTCACGCGGAACGTCCGTATCGAGGGGAAGCCCGGCGCGCGCATCCACGTGTTCATGAACTCGGGCAAGAAGCAGTCGATCCGATTCGTCAGCGTCCGGCACGTCGGGCCGCGCCAAGGGACGAATGGGGTCCTTGGCCGCTACGGCATCCATTTCCACATGGCCGGCAACGCCTCGCGGGGATCGATCGTCGAGGGCTGCGTCGTCCGGGAAGCGGGACACCACGCCTTCGTTCCGCACGCGAGCCACGGTGTCACGTTCCGAGACTGTGTCGCGCACGACACGATGTCGTCGGCGTACTGGTGGGATCCCGGCGCGGGGAACGCGACCCGCGATGCCGTATTCGATCGATGCGTCGCTTCGTACGTACACACCGACGGTCCGGCGTTCCGCCTCTCGGCGTTCTGGCTGGGTCACGGCGAAGGGAACGTGACGCGCGGATGCGTGGCGGTCGGCGTCCTCGGAGCCAAGACTGCCTCGGGATTCCAATGGCCGGAGGATCCGGGGCCGCGCGAAGACGGAACGGTCTGGGAGTTCAAAGATTGCGTCGCGCACAACAACAAGGTCAACGGGATCTTTACCTGGCAGAACAACCTCGGCAAGTCGGTCATCGATCGCTTCGTCGCCTACCACAACGGCAAGGCGGGCATCGAGCACGGCGCGTACAAGAACGTGTACCAGTACAAGAACTCCACGCTGTATGGGAACGGCATCGCCGGGGCGTTCGTTCACGCGGTTTCGGGCGACGTCGTTCCGCTCAGCTTCGTGAACGTGGTCTTCGACGGCGTCGGCAAGAACCAGTACGCGATCCTCTTCGAGCGCCACACCGCGGCGCCGAACCGGCCTACCAAGGTCACCGGATGCACGTTCAAGGGCTATAGCAAAGCCGCATTCGGTTTCGTCGACGACAAGACCAAGAGCGAAGACACCGTCGACGTCGTGGGGTGCTCCTTCGCGGCGAACGAGTTCTGGCTCTCCGATCAGATCAACGCGGCCTCGCTCATCCGGGTCCAGGACGCGAAGCTCGGCACGATCGCGCTGCGGCGCTTCGATCAGCTGCCGGGGACGTACAACGCGAAGTGGAACGCCCGCGTCACCCCGATCGGCAAGTTCGCTTAGCGAGCGCAGCCTTGCGCTGCTCTTCGCCTGCTGTTAAGGACCTGGCATGGACTACCTTCTCCATCATCTCCTTCGCTCGTCGGCCGAACGCTATCCCGACCGGATCGCGGTCGAGGATCGCGATCGATCGATCACGTATCGCGACCTCGCGGCTCGGTCGAATCAGCTCGCGAACCTGCTGATCGCACGCGGCGTTCGCCGTGGGGACCGCGTCGGGTTCTATCTCGACAAGTCGATGGAATCGGTGATCGCGATCTACGGGATCATGTCGACGGGAGCCGCGTACGTTCCGTTCGATCCACGCGCCCCGATCTCGCGGCTCGCCTACATCGCTCGGAACGCCGGCATGACCCACCTGGTGTCCGGGGTGGAGAAGGCCGGCCAGTGGGAAGCGCTGGTCGCGGAGGGCGCGCCGATCGAGCATCTGGTGGTGCTCAACGCGGATACCGTGCCCGAGGGGGCGCCGTCGTCGGTCGCCTCGTGGGCGGGATCCGACGTCGACGGGTTCCCGACCGTTGTGCCCGACGTCGCTCAGGTACATCACGACCTGGCGTACATCCTCTACACCTCCGGATCAACGGGGGATCCTAAGGGTGTGATGCTTTCCCACCTGAACGCGCTCACCTTCGTGGATTGGACGGTCGACGAGTTCGGCGTCACGACCGAGGACCGGCTTTCCGGCCACGCGCCCCTGCATTTCGATCTCTCCGTCTTCGACCTGTACGCCGCGGCCGCGGTCGGGGCGACCGTCGTGCTCGTCCCGCCGGAAACCTCGGTCTTCCCGCGTGAGGTCGTGCGCTTCATCGAATCCAAACGCATCAGCGTCTGGTACTCGGTGCCCTCGATCCTCAGCATGCTCACGATGCGCGGCGGCCTCAAGCCCGGCGATCTGCCGACGCTGCGCACCCTTCTCTTCGCCGGCGAGGTGTTCCCGACGAAGTACCTGCGCCAGCTGATGGGCCTGCTTCCTCGCGTGCGCTTCGCGAACCTGTACGGTCCGACGGAGACAAACGTGTGCACGTGGTACGAGGTTCCCCAACTCGAACCCGAACGTGACGAGCCGATCCCTATCGGTAAGGGGATCCCCAACGTCGAGTGCTACGTCGTCGGTGAGGACGGCACGCTCGTCCGGCCCGGCGAGGTCGGCGAGCTCTGGGTTCGCGGCTCGACCGTCATGCAAGGCTACTGGGGAGACGCGGAACGGACGGCGAAGGGTCTGATCGCCAACCCGTTCGGCGGCCCGCTCACGGACCGGATCTACAAGACGGGAGACCTCGTCCAAGAGGACGCCGACGGCAACTACCGGTTCCTCGGCCGGCGCGACAACCAGATCAAGAGCCGCGGGTACCGGATCGAGCTCGGCGACGTGGAGACGGCGATCTACGCGCACCCCGACGTCGTCGAGTGCGCCGTCGTCGCCGTCCCCGACGAGCTCGTGACGAACCGCCTCAAGGCGTTCGTCGTCGTTCGCAACGGTTTGAGCCGGTCCGACCTGATCCATTTCCTCGGCGAGCGGATCCCTCCCTATATGGTGCCGGACATGGTCGAGTTTCGTGACGCGCTCCCGAAGACCTCGACCGGCAAGATCGAGCGGCGGGCTCTGAGCGCGCTATCGGGGTAGCGCGGTCGTGGCGATGGCATCGGCCGAACGCTCGCGCGGAAGCAGGTCCTCGAGATCCACTTTCACCAGCACCGGCGTGTTGCATGTCATCACCGGAACGGCGCGACGCGGAGCCGAGACCTTCGCCGTCGACCTGGCAGAAGCACTTGCGGAACGAGGGAGGTCGGGACGGACGGTCGCGCTGACGGGCGACTCCGCGCCGGGCGGCCTTCCCGTCGACGTGCTGGGCGACCGGCCGCTCGGAACGCGGACGCTTCGCGCGCTTCGAAAGGAAGCGAGCCGCGCGAACGTAGTGGTCGCCCACGGCTCGAGTGCGGTCGTCGCCTGCGCGATCGCGACGCTGGGAACCCGGACGTCATTCGTGTACCGCAACATCGGGGACCCATCGTTCTGGCTGGACACGCCCCGCCGGCGGCGCCAGATGCGTTGGATCCTGTCACGCGCGTCTGCCACCGTCGCGCTTTGGGACTCCTCGGCGACGCAGCTCCGCGCGCTCGGCGGTCGCGCGATCGAGATCATCCCGACCGGAGTGCCGTCGCGTCTCTTCCCGCCCATCGAGCCCGAGGAGCGATGGCTGGCTCGTGAGCATCTCGGACTCGACCCGTCGGCTCCGGTTGCGGTCTACGTCGGGAGCCTCAGTGGAGAAAAGAACGTGGGTGTTGCGGTGTCGGCGATCGCGTCGATCGACGGCGCAACGCTTCTGCTGGTCGGCGATGGGCCCGACCGAGCTTCACTCGAGGAACTCGCGGCTCGAGCGGCACCCGGCCGGATCCGGTTCATCGGCACCCGCGGGCGGCCTCGCGAGGAGCTCGCCGCCGCAGACGTTCTGGTCCTCCCGAGCAAGACCGAAGGGATCCCCGCCGTGCTGATCGAAGCGGCCTTCTCGGAGCTGCCCGTCGTCGCGTCGGACGTCGGCGGTATCCCGCAGATCGTCGCCCACGGACGCACCGGCTATCTGGTTCCGCCGGGAGACTCGCCGGCGCTCGCCGGCGCCGTCCGGGAAGCGATGGCCGCCGGCCGTGCCATGGGTCGCGTCGCGCGCGAGCACTGCACCGAGCGGTTCGAGATCGCGCCGGTCGCCGATGCGTGGGAGTCGCTGCTGGCCGGGCTCGGCGCGTGGAGTGAGAGGCGATGACCGCCGGCGCGTCTGATCCGAGACGGATCAAGGTGCTCCTCCTTATCGACAGCTTGCAGGGGGGCGGTGCCGAGCGCTCGCTCGCCGAGATGCTTCCCGGCTTGCGGCGACGCGGCGTCGATCCGATCGTCGTCTGTTTGAGGCGCAGCGCTGAAGGCGTCGAGGATCAGGTTCGGGGCCGTTTCGATCTGCGGTACCTCGCGGCCGGACGCTTCCCCGGAAGAGTTCGAGCGGTGCGCCGGATCATCCGCACCGAACGACCGGACCTGGTCCACACGACGCTGCTTCAGAGCGACCTCGTCGGAAGGCTCGCGGCGATCGGTACGCCCGTCACGGTTCTGACCAGCCTCGTCAACACGTCATACGACCCGGTCCGTTTCGCCGATCCGCGGATCCGGCCGTGGGTGTTTCGCATCGTTCAGCGGATCGATGGCCTGACGGCGAGACGGCTGACCGCGCACTTCCACGCGATCACCGGCGCGGTCAAGGACCACAACGTCGAGGCGCTTCGCCTCCGAGCGGATCGCGTCACGGTCATCGAGCGGGGCCGGGACGACGCGCGGCTCGGTCGAGGCTCCGACGACCGCCGCAGGGCATCGCGCCGGGCGCTCGACCTCGCCGACGACGCCGAGGTCGTCGTCACGCTCGGGCGCCAGGAATACCAGAAGGGTCAGCGCTTCCTGCTCGAGGCGGTCGAACGGCTTGCACAGCAGCGGCCGCGGCTCGTCCTGCTCATGCTCGGGCGACGCGGCGCCGCCTCACCGGAACTGGACGGGCTTCTTCGCCGGCCGCTCCTCGCCGAGCGCGTCAAGGTGCTCGGTCACCGCGACGATGCGCCCGACGTGCTGGCCGCAGCCGACCTTTTCGCGTTCCCGTCCTTGTTCGAGGGGCTCGGTGGATCGCTGATCGAGGCGATGGCGCTCGGGCTGCCGATCGTCGCGTCCGACCTGCCGGCCATCCGTGAGGTGCTCGAGCGGGGGAACGACGGCAACGCTACGCTCGTCCCGCCGGGCACGTCGGAGCCGCTCGCCGCAGCGATCGACGATCTGCTGTCCGATCGCGGCAAGGCCGGGCGGTTCGGAGCTCGGAGCCGGCGGATCTTCGAGGAACGCTTCACGCTCGACCGGAGCATCGACCGGATGGCCGGCCTCTACCGTGCGCTGGTCGCCGACCGGGCGGGCGCGCGCTCCGTCGTGATGGCAGGCCGCACCCAAGGCACTCGAGAGGAATCCACGAGATGATGGCGCTCGATCTCGACCTTCGCTCCTATCGACCCGAGGACGAGCCGCGCGTGCTTGAGCTGCTGGGCGCGTCGCTCGGCGGCGGTCCGGCCGGCGAGCGTCCTCCCGAGTTCTTCCGGTGGAAGCACTTCGCCAATCCGTTCGGCAGCTCCTACATGCTCCTCGCCGAGTCCGACGGCCGCATCGCGGGCTTGCGAGCGTTCATGCGCTGGCGCTGGACCGCAGGCGATCGCACGTTCAGCGCGGTGCGTGCCGTGGACACGGCAACGCATCCGGATTTCCAAGGCAAGGGCATCTTCTCGAAGCTCACCCTGCGGGCCCTCGACGACCTGCGCGCCGAAGGTGTCGACTTCGTGTTCAACACTCCCAATCCCGCCAGCCTCGCCGGCTATCTCAAGATGGGATGGAGCATCGTGGGACAGGCGCCGATCCGGATCCGGGTCCGGCGGCCGATCCGGTTCGCCACCCGCTTCCGTGGAGTCGACAAGGAGCCGGGAACGCCGCCGGTCGTACACGCGGGCGCGTCTTCGGAGGTGCTCGGCCAGGTTCGGGGGCTCCCCGAGTTGCTCGCCGACGCGGCACCGCCGGACGCGCGCCTGCGGACGCCGCGCGACGCGACCTACCTCGGTTGGCGCTACGGCGACGCCCCGCTCCTCGACTATCGTGCGGTCGCCGAGACCGAGGGCGGAACCCTTCGAGGGCTCGCGATCTTCCGGGTTCGTCCCCGGGGTGGATTGTGGGAGACGACGCTTTCCGAGCTGATCGTCCGGCCGGGTGACCGATCCACGGCCCGCCGGCTGCTCCGGCGGGTCCGTCGCTCGGCTGCGGTGGATCACCTGGCCTGCCATTTCGCCCCGGGCACCGCCGCCGACGCAGCCGTGCGAGGCTCCGGTTACATGAAGGCGCCCCGCGGGATGACGTTCGTCGTTAACCCTTTGCAAGACGCGCTCGTCCCCGATCCGCACGACCTGGGGTCCTGGGCGCTGTCGATCGGCGATCTGGAGGTGTTCTAGGGTGCGTACGACGGAAGAGGTTCGCACCTCCGACACGATCCTGCAGGAACGCGAGACCCCTCCCACCGGGGGGGTTCTCCAGGCGTCGCTCGGTGCTGTGGGGCTCGCGGGATTCTTCTTCCTCCTCTCGTCGCTCTTCGGCGACGGTCCGGTTTGGCACGCGCTCGGCGCCGTCGTCGTGGCTCCTGCTCTCTTCGCCTTCACGCTCCCGATGCTCGCTCGTCAGGCCAAACGCGAAGGCGATCGTACGCTCTTCTACATTCTGGTCCTGGCGCTCGTCTTGAAGCTCGTCGGCGCGCTCGTCCGCTACTTCCTCGGGACCAACGTGTATGGGGGCGGCGTAGACGCGAGGGCGTATGACATCGCTGGAGCAGATCTGGCTGCGGACTTCAAGAACGGGGACTTCTCCGGGATCGAGCAAGCCACCGGTACCCACTTCATCGACGTTCTTACTGGGATCGTGTACACGGTCATCGGCAGAACGATGATCGGCGGTTTCGTCTTCTTCTCGTGGCTGGCCTTCATCGGACTGTTCCTCTTCTACCGAGCCTTCACCATCGCGGTCCCGGAGGGCCGGAACCGGACCTACGCGCGTTTCGTCTTCTTCCTGCCCTCCCTTTTGGTGTGGCCGTCGAGCATCGGCAAGGAATCATGGATGATGTTCTGTCTGGGCATCATCGCCTTCGGCGCCGCGAACATGCTCACCGGGAAGATGCTCAAGGGGATCGGCATCGCGGCGATCGGCCTGTGGTGGGCGGCGCTTCCGCGTGCGCACATCGCCGGGCTCGCGGGGGTGGCGATCGGCCTCGGGATCGTGCTGCGCCGCACTCGTCCAGAGCTCCGTCAGCTCGGGCCGATCATCAAGATCGCATCGCTGGCGCTCGTTGCCGTAGCGGCCATCTTCTTCGTCGGGCGTGCGAGCGAGTTCGTTCAGGAAGCCGGGATCAACACCGAAGGAGGACTCGCCAGCACGCTTGAGGAAGTGGCGGATCAGACGGGCGGAGGGAAATCGAACTTCGACGCACCCGTGATCACTTCGCCGGGACGGGCTCCGCTTGCGATCTTCACCGTGTTGTTCCGCCCGACCCTCGTCGATGCGCGGTCCCCCACGGCGCTCATCGCCGCTGCAGAGGGAACCTTCCTCGTCATCTTGACCCTCCTCCGGTTCCGATGGCTGTTCGCTGCTGCGCGACTCGCGCGCCGGCGCCCCTACGTGACATTCGCCATCGCGATGGTCGGGGCGCTCATCGTCGCGTTCTCCGCCGTCAGCAACCTCGGCATCCTCGCACGCGAGCGCGTGCAGCTCCTCCCCTTCTTCTTCGTGCTGTTGTCGATCCCCTCGAAGAAGTGGCTCGCGAAGCGTGAGGAACGCCACCGTCTCCGGCAGCCTGTTGCGTTCACCCAAGCCGGAGCCTGACGTGCTCGCCACTCTTGTTCGTCGTTCCGCGAAGGCGGCCGTCCTGCCGGCAGGATTGTTCACGCGCCGCCGGCCCGGCGATGTCGTCGTGTTGCTGTATCACCGACTGGGCGACGATGGGTCCGAGATCGAGCTGTCCGTCGCGGCTTTCGAGCGGCATCTGGCGAGGCTGACGGAGCGGGACCGTCCGCGTTCGCTCGAGCAGGCGCTCGGCGGCGACGGCGGGGTCGTCGTGACCTTCGACGACGGAACGCTCGACTTCCATTCCCACGCCCTGCCGCTCCTCGTGCGTTACAAGGTGCCGGCGCTGCTGTACCTCGCGACCGGAGGAGTGAACACGGCGGCGGCGGATTCGCTCACGTGGGAGCATCTCGCCGAAGCGGTCGCGACCGGTCTGGTGACCATCGGATCTCACACGCACGGTCACACCGATCTGTCGGTCGCCACCGAGGAGGTGGCGGACGACGAGATGCGGCGTTCGCAAGGGCTGATCGAGGACCGGCTGGGCGTCGGATGCCGCCACTTCGCGTACCCCTGGGGCATCGGATCTCCGGAAGCCGACCGTGCCGCTCGCCGCCTGTTCACGACCGCCGCTCTCGACGGCTGGCGCGTCAACCGTGCCGGCGCCGTCGATCCGTACCGGCTGGCGAGGATCCCGATCCTGCGGAGCGACGGCCAGATGTTCTTCCGGGCGAAGGTTCGCGGTCGGCTCAACGGCGAGGCGTTCCTCTATCGGGCTGCGCGTCGCGGTCCGTGGCGGCCGAAATGAAGCGCCGGCGCCGCTCCGGTGAGCGCCTGCGCGTCGTCCACATCACCACCATCGACCTGACCCTGTGGTACATGCTCCGCCCGCAGTTGCGCCGGCTGGCCGCGGAGGGGTACGAGGTGAGCGCGATCAGCGCACCCGGCGCCTGCGTTCCGTTGCTGGAAGCCGAGGGGATCCGCCACATCCCCTGGCACGCGGCGACCCGGGGGTGGAGCCTCGGCGCAGACCTGCGCGCCTTCTTCGAGCTCTACCGGATCCTGCGCCGAGAGCGCTTCGACATCGTGCACACGCACAACCCGAAGCCCGGGGTCCTCGGCCGGGTCGCGGCGCGCCTCGCCGGCGTGCCGTGCGTGGTCAACACACAGCATGGGCTCTACGCGATGCCGGAGGACCGGCCGGCGCGCAAAGGCGCCGTGCTCGGTATCGAGTGGATCGCGGCGCGCTTCTCCGATTCGGAGTTGTTCCAGAGCGCGGAGGACCGCGCGTGGGCGGCCCGCCTGCGGATCGCACGGCCGCCGAAGGGAAGGCTGCTCGGCAACGGGATCGATCTGACGCTCTTCGATCCGGAGGCGGTGCCCACGGAGCGGATCGAGCGGCTGCGGGAGGAGCTCGGCATCCCGGCGGGAAAGGTCGTCGTCGGTGCCGTCGGCCGGATGGTGGCCGAGAAGGGCTATCGGGAGCTGTTCGAGGCGGCGGCGGCGGTTCGGGCGGATCATCCGGAAGCGGTGTTCCTGGTCGTGGGCGGATCCGATCCCGAGAAGTGGGACTCGATACCGCCCGACGAGATGACGCGGGCGCGCGAGCACACCATCTTCGCCGGCCATCGTGATGACGTCCGGGACCTAATGGCGCTCATGGACGTCTTCGTGCTGGCGTCGTGGCGCGAGGGTCTGCCCCGGTCGGCGATCGAGGCCGCTGCAATGGCGAGGCCTCTCGTTCTCACCGACATACGAGGCTGCCGGGAGGTCGTGCGCGACGGGATCGAAGGGTTCCTGGTCCCGCCACGGAACGCGAAGCACCTCGCCGCAGCGATCGAGAAGCTGGTCGCCGACGAGGGGCTCCGAGCCAAGCTCGGTTCCGCCGCCCGCACCCGCGCCGTCGAATGGTTCGACGAGCGAAGAGTTGAGGAGATCATCGTGCGTGAGTACCGACGAGTGCTTTCCGAGAAAGGCATGGCCTCGGTTCCGCTCGAAGGGGGTTTCACCGTCCGCTTGGCCCGCCGGTCCGACATCCCGACGCTCGCTCGTCTCCACCGCGAAACGGTTCCGTCCGCCTTCCTCCCGAAGCTGGGGGACCGTTTCATGCGCCAGCTGTACCGGGCGCTCCTGAGCGACCCCAACGCCAGCGTTGCGGTCGTCGAGGACGAGGGAGGGCGCGTCGTCGCGATGGCCTCGGGAGCGGACTCCGTTCCGGCCTTCTACAAGCGGTTCTTCCGGCGGTACGGGATCCCGGCCGCGATCACGGCGGCTCCGAAGCTGATCCGGCCGGTGGCCCTCAAGCGCGCACTGGAGACGGCGCGCTTCCCGAAGAGCGCCCAGAAGTTCCCCGATGCCGAGATATTCGTCTGGGGCGTCGATCGGACCGTCCGGGCTCGTGGTTTGGGTGTGGCGGTGCTGGACGAGGCCACCCGCGACATGGGCCGCCGTGGCGTCCCCGAGGCGCGCGGGATCGTCTACGCCGAGAACGAACGCGCCCGTAAGGTGCTCGAGGACTCCGGCTGGCGCATCGTCGGCGAAATCAGCGTGCACGCCGGCCGGACGAGCGTGGTGGTTGTGCGGCCATGTCCTTCGTAGTCGCGCTCGGGATCGCCGTCGTCCTCGTCCCCGTCGCGCGGCGGGTGGGGCTCGCCACGGATCTCGTCGACCGGCCGAGCGACCCGGCGCTCGCCATCCATGCGCGGCCCGTGTCGGTCCTCGGTGGCGCTGCCGTGGTCGCGGCCACGCTGGTCGCTTCCGCGCTCGTCGGCGATGGGCTTCCCGGAAGCATCGTCGCCGCCACGACGATCGCGTTCGCCGCCGGGCTCGCAGACGACATCCGGCAGCTGACGCCGCTGGTCCGTCTCATCTTGTTGACGGGGGCGGGCGTGGTGCTCGCCGCCGGCGGTGTCGAGGTCGAGCCGCTCGGCGCGCTCGCCGGCGTCGCAACCGTTGCGCTGACGCTCGCCTGCGCGAACGCGACCAACTTGCTCGACGGACAGAACGGCCTGGCCGGCGGGCTGGCAGCGATCGGTGGAGCGGCGCTCGCCACGACCGCTCCCGGCGGTTCGGGTATCCGCTCGCTCGGGTTCGCGCTCGCCGGCGCCGGAGTGGGCTTCTTGATCTGGAACCTTCCGGGGAGGATCTTCCTCGGGAACGGGGGCGCGTACGCGGTCGGAACGCTCCTGGCCGCGCTCACCGCGAGTGTCTCGACCGTGAACGGTTGGCTCGGCCTGCTCGCCGCGGGAGCCTGCCTGGGCGTGCTCGCGTTCGAGATGCTGTTCACCGTCGCGCGGCGGCTCGGGTCGGGCGCCTCGCTCACGTCCGGGGACCGGCTGCACTCGTACGACATCGTGGCAACGCGAACGGGTTCCCGGCTCCGTTCGACCGGCATCCTTTGCGGAGCCGGCGCGATCGCCGGGGCGCTGGGCTACGCCGCGTCCCGGGTGTCGTTCACGAAGGCGGCCGTCCTCGCGGGCGTGCTTGCGCTCGGCGGCCTCGTAGCCGGCGTGCAGCTCTGGCCGGGGCGCGCCCGCGCGGACACGTTCGGAGGCGATCCGCGATGACGGGCTCTCCGGTGTTCGTGGTGGGATGCGCGCGGTCGGGGACGACCATGCTCCGCGCGATGCTCGACGCGCACCCGATGCTCGCCATCCCGCCTGAGTCGCATTTCATCACGTCGATGTGGGCGGTTCGCCGTCGGTACGGACGGGCGGGCGCGGTCGATGCGGAGCGCATGGCGGCCGACGTGATCCGCACGTACCGCTTCGGCGAATGGGGGATCGACGCCGAGACGGTTCTGCGCGGTGTGCGCGCCCTCGACCGGCCGTCCTTCGCTGCGGTGATCGACGCGGTTTTCATGGCGTACGCCGCCGAGAAGGGCAAGGAGCGCTGGGGGGACAAGACCCCGAACTACGCGCTCGACGTGGGGTTGCTGGCGGAGATCTTCCCGGGCGGACGGTTCGTGCACCTCGTGCGGGACGGCCGGGACGTCGCGCTCTCCTTGCTGCAGATGCCGTGGTGGCCGAATACGCTCGCCGAGGCGGCGCAGGTGTGGTCTCACTGGACGCTGGCCGCGCGGCGCGCCGGCCGCACGCTCGGGCCCGAGCGGTACCTCGAGGTCCACTACGAGGACCTGGTCGACGAGCCCGAGCGCGAGCTCCGGCGGATCTGCGACCTGGCAGGACTGCTCTACGCGCCGGAGATGCTCTCGTACCCGGATCGGGCTTCGGGCAACGGCGTTCCCGCCTACCATCGCAACGCGCAGGGGGCGCCGGTGAAAGGGCTTCGCGACTGGACGCGCGACATGACGAAGGAGGACGTCGCGCTGTTCGAAGCGCTCGCAGGCGCGCAGATCCGCGCGATGGGATACGAGCCCGCCTTCGAGCGGGTTCCGCGAGGCGCCCGGCTCCGCGCCGGCACGGCACGCGTGATCACCGCCGTCTCCCGTGAGATGCGCGAGGCCCGCGTTCGGACCGCGCTCGCGGTTCGCCGCGACGTGCTGCCTCCGCCGCGGAGATGGTGAGGACGCCTTCGATGGACCCGCTGTTCAGCGTCGTCATCACGACCTACAACCGGCAGGCGCTGCTCGACGAGGCGATCGCCTCCGTGCTCGCGCAGACCGTCGAGGACTTCGAGTGCATCGTCGTCGACGACGCGAGCCCGGTTCCAGCGACGGGGCCGGATGATCCGCGCGTGCGGGTCGTCCGGCGCCCGACCAACGGCGGCGAGCCGGCCGCACGGAACACCGGCCTCGACGCGGCGCGGGGCCGGTACGTTGCGTTCCTCGACGACGACGACCTGTACGTCCCCGAGCGGCTCGCGATGGGGCGCGAGGGCATGGAGCGGGCACCGGTGTCGGTCTGCTTCCGGCAAGGGAGCGACGGTTCGGCCGGCGACGATCGGCTCCTCGAGGGCAATGTGTACGACTCGATCCTGGACGCGATGACGCCCCAGCTCGGCCAGGTCACGGTGTCCCGCGATGCCGCCCCGCGCTTCGACGAGCGGTTCGCCGGATCGGTGGACATCGAATGGTGGCTGCGCGTTGCGCGCGATGCGATCGTCTCGACGGTTCCGCGCGTCGGGGTGATCTACCGGCTCCACGACGGACCGCGGAACCTCAACGGGACGGCGGAGCGTGTACGGTGCCAGAAGTTGCTGCTCGAGATGTACGAGGACTACTTCGAGACGCATCCCCGGGCGGCGGCATTCCGGTGGAAGCGGATCGGTCTTATGTCGGCAAGCATGGGCGAGACCGCGGAGGCGCGGGTCGCGTTCCGCCGGTCGCTTCGCCTGCGGCCGGAGCTCCGCACGGCCGTGCATCTGGTCCGCTCGTTCCGCTGATCGTTCGAGCGATAAGAGTTGGATAGGAAGGAACCGATGAAGAACGCACTGGTGACCGGAGGAGCCGGGTTCATCGGCTCGGCCATTTCTCGCGCGCTGCTCGCCGACGGATGGCGTGTCCGCGTACTCGACAACCTGCTCACCGGATTCGAGGAGAACATCCCCGACGGTGCAACCTTCGTGCGCGCCGACCTCAGGGACCCCGAGGGGCTCGCACCGTCCTGCGCGGGAGTCGACGTGATCTTCCATCAAGCCGCCCTGCGAAGCGTTCCGCGCTCGGTCGACGATCCGGTACTGAGCGAGTCTTGCAACATCACCGGGACGCTCAACCTGCTGGTCGCCGCGGAGGAGGCCGGCGTCCGTCGCGTGGTGTACGCCTCGAGCTCGAGCGTGTACGGCGACGTCGCCGAAGGACGCCAGCACGAGGCGATGACGCCGTCGCCCCTGTCGCCCTACGCCGTCAGCAAGCTCTCCGCCGAGCAGTACTGCCGGGTGTGGACGCACCTCAAGGGTCTCTCCACGGTTTCGCTCCGGTATTTCAACGTGTTCGGTCCCGGCCAGCGGCCCGAGTCGAAGTACGCAGCGGTCTTCCCCGCGTTCGTCGCGGCGCTCGTTGAAGGAAAGGCCCC
The DNA here is from genome assembly GCA_040905475.1 of Actinomycetota bacterium. NCBI lineage: Bacteria > Bacillati > Actinomycetota > Actinomycetota bacterium. The sequence continues at coordinate 32,019 of JBBDRM010000117.1, read as the reverse complement.
GGAGGTTCACTGGGACGGCGAGCAGTCCCGCGACTTCTCCTATATCGACGACGTGGTACGAGCGAACATCGCCGCGGCGACTGCCGGACCGGAGGCCAACGGCGCCGTGATCAACGTGGCCGGGGGAGACCCGAAGACGATCAACGAGGTTCTGCGAGAGGTTTCGAACGCGGTCGGGCGCTGGGTGGATCCGATCCGCACGCCGAAGCGCGCCGGCGACATCCGTCGGACGCACGCCGACATCTCGGCCGCCAAGCGACTGCTCGGCTTCGAGCCGAAGGCGGTGTGGGAAGAGTCGGTTGCGCGAACGGTCGCCTGGTTCGAGGAGCGCCGCGCGGCTCAGGCAGGCGCGGCCGCCGCCTCGGACACGGCCGCGACGGCCTCGTCCAGCCGGCCGACGGCGAGCCGGTAGCACGACGCCGGGCGGACGACCTCGGCCAGGAGCTCGATCCCGGCCGCACCGCCGAACATCTCGAGGTTGAAGGCCTGGCCGGCCAGGTCGGACAAGCCGGCGGCGCGCGACACGCGCTCGATCCGGGTCTCGGAGCCCGGGCGGTAGGTGGGCGCGATGACCGTCCGGACCGGGGCGGGACCGCCGAGAGAGCCGGGACGTAGATCGTCCGGCGTCACCGGCCAGGTTCCGTCGAGGAGGAGGCGAGCCGCCTCTGAGACGTCGGGCGGCTGCACGCCGAGCGCCTCGAACGTGCCCGGTTTCATGAACAGTGAGCGCGGCACGGGGAGAACGCGCAGGGATACGGGATCGATCGCCATCATCTCGTCGGAGAGGAAGTCGAACCCGGCGCGGACGAGCCCGGCGGTGAGGGTGGTCTTGCCCCCGCCCGAGGTTGCCGGAAGCACGACGGCATTCCCGTCGGGAGCGACGACGACTCCGGCGTGAACCACGAGCACGTGTCGTGCCTCGGCGACGGCGTTGTTCATGATGTGCCAGACGAGTCGCGCGAAGGCGTTCCCGCGCTTCGCGTTCTTGAGGAGCAGCGCGTCGTCCAGGGTCAGGCGCGAGAGCTCGCCGCCGTCCTCGAGATGAAACGTGGGCGCGTCGTCGGGGACATCGGGGCTGCGGCAGGAGCCGACGGCCTGAAGCACGAGCTCGGCGCACGTAGGAGAGGTCGTCCGGATGCGGAACGCATACGCGAGCACACGGAAGCCTTCGTCGAGTGCCCACGCCTCGGATGGGTTCACGGCTGCGCTCCTTCCCGTTGTTCAGGGTAGGGGCGTGTGCGCGGTGATGCCACCCGCCGGGCCCGGCGGCCGTTTCACGCCGGATGTGGCAACGCCCGCCCGGCCGGCGCCTTCGGCGCCGTCCGGACGGGCGTCCGCCTGGATCGAGCTACGCGCAGGCCACGCAGGGACAGTCGCTGCCCCCGGCCGCACCGTCGCCTGCTCCGGCCACGGCGTGCGACACGATGACCTCGATGATGCCGGGCACCGTGATGTGGATCGCGTTGACGGTGAGGTTGCCCTCCGCGTCGCAGCTCTGCTGGTTGATCACGACGAGCCCGAGGTTCAGGACGTCGTTGTTGCAGGCGCTGGTCGCGTTGACGGTGATCCCGTTGACCACCAGGTTCGCGATGGACGATTGGCCGCTCGTCGCGCAGGGCGGGCACGAGGCCGACGCATCCGCCGTGATGATGGATGCGGCGACCGTCAGGATCGGCGCGAGCGCGGGTCCCACCTGCAAGTCGAGCGTCGCGACGGAAGCCCGGCCGAAGCAGGCGCCGTTGACGCTGCTGCCGTCGAGGCCGGTCACCGCCGTCGCGGCGACGCTGCCGCCCACGACGGGGATCGCGATCGGGGACACGTTGACGAGGCTACCGTCGACGCCGAGCGTCTGATCGAGCCCCAGGGCCGGGATGATCAGCCGGAGCCCGTACGCGTCGCCGTTACACGAGCACTCCCCGTACGTCTGCGCCCAGGCGCGGCCGCCCGGCAGCGAGGTTACCGCCGGAGCGCCCCAAACGACGGCGCCTGCAACGATCGACTTCTTGAGGAAATCTCTTCGGCCGGAATCGACCTTCTCGAGATCCTGGTCGCTCATGCGCTTCCCCCTTCAATTCGGCCCAGACCCAACCAGCACGCCGCGACTCGCGGCGGCTCCTAGCACGGTTGATGGTATTGGCCAGTCGTAACGGAGCCATCCGACGAATGTTGTAAAAAACCTGCGGCCTCTCGGTACTTCGTGCTGAGCTCGGCCGCCCAGGTACGTCGAACGGAGTAGAGAACCTACGTTACTCACCGATCGAGGAGTTCACCTCATGAAGAGCACCGCTCAGCTTCGGCGCAGGATCCTCTCCCGTCGCGCAACGATCGCGGTTGTCGGCCAGGGGTACGTCGGTCTTTCCGTGGCGTGCGCCGCCGCGGAGGTTGGATTCGCGGTCGCCGGTATCGACACCGACGCCGCACGGATCGAGGAGCTCCAGTCCGGCGTCCTGGCCGTTCCCGGCGTCAACGAGGAAGCGTTCCGCAAAGGCATAGACACGGGGCAATTGACGTTCACGACCGAAGCCGACGCGGTCGAAGCGAGCGACATCATCCTCATCTGCGTTCCGACGCCCGTGCGCGAAAACACGCCGGACCTGTCCCTCGTGGAGGGCGCGAGCAAGGACGTGGCTCGTCACTTGCGTGCCGGGAGCCTCGTCGTTCTCGAATCGACGACATATCCGGGGACGACGGAGGAGATCGTCGCTCCGTTGCTCGAGACGTCGGGTCTTCTTGCCGGACGCGACTTCCTGCTCGCGTACTCACCCGAGCGCATCGATCCCGGCAACGGCGAATTCGTCCTCCGTAACACGCCGCGCGTCGTCGGGGCGCTTACGCCAGAGTCGGCCGGCGTCACCGCGCTGTTCTATGCGCAGCTCGTGGATGAGGTGCGCGTCGTGTCCTCGTGCCGCGCGGCCGAGCTCGCGAAGCTGCTCGAGAACACGTTTCGCCACGTGAACATCGGCTTGGTCAACGAGATGGCGATGATCTGCCATGAGATGGGGATCGACGTTTGGGAGGTCGTGGACGCGGCTGCGAGCAAGCCGTTCGGATTCATGCCTTTCTATCCGGGTCCCGGCGTCGGCGGCCACTGCATCCCGGTCGATCCGGCGTACCTGGCCTGGCAGGTGCGACGAGACGCGGGCCGTCAGTTCCGCATCCTCGAAGGGGCTCAAGACGTCAACGCGCAGATGCCCGCGTACGTCGCCTCGCGGATCTCCGACGCGTTGAACGATCGCGGCGCAGCGGTGAAGGGCGCGAACATCCTTGTGCTCGGCGTCGCGTACAAACCCGATGTAGCCGACGTGCGGGAGTCGCCGGCGTTCCGCGTGCTGAGCGCGTTGGAGAAACGCGGCGCCAAGGTCTCGTTCCACGATCCGTACGTCGACGCCATCACGTACAACGGTACATCGCTCAAGCGATCGGAGCTCACCAGCCGAGCGCTGGCGCAGACCGACTGCGTCGCGCTCATCACGCCACATCGCGCCTACGACATCGATTGGATCGCTTCGCACGCCGGGCTGGTCTTCGATGTGCGTAACGCGTACGGGTCGAAGCGCCCGCCGAACGTGGTGCGGCTGTGATCGTCGAACGGGTCCGGTTCCGTCGAGCGATCGGCGTCCCTTCTCGAGCGCTTGACGACCGAGTGATCCTCGCGCGACCCGGACGGGAGGACTTCGACGCACTCACGGGTCCGGCGGTGGCGATCTGGAACCTTCTCCAAGAGCCCCGTACGTTGATCGAGCTCGTCGATACGCTCGCCTGGGCGTACAAAGCGCCACGCGCCGAGATCGAGCGGGACATCCGTACGCTCGTCGGCGATCTCCTGGAGCGCGGCATCGTCGTGGAGAGTCAGGATCCCGATGCCTGAGCTCGCCCGGGCTCGCGCGCTCGCGCTGCGTATCGCGGCGTACGGGCTCGACAGCGACGAGGAACCGATCGACGTCGGCGACAATGCATGGCGCCAGTTGATCGGGTACATCTCGACCCAGCGGCTCAGCGGCATCGCCTCGGCCGCGGCCGGCGCCGGGGTCCTGCAGCTCAACGACACGCAGGCAGAGGATCTGCGCGAGATCCACACCGCGGACATGATGTGGACCTTGGCGCTCGAGCGGTCTCTGCTGAGCATCGCGCGCGCTGCCGGTGAGGAAGGGGTCGACCTCATCGTCCTGAAGGGTCCCGCGCTCGCGCACGACTTCTACCCGGATGCGTCGTGGCGAGCCTTCGCCGACATGGATCTCCTGGTGCGTACGAGCGACTGGCGCCGGGCATGTGCGGTGCTCGACCGGCTGGGCTTCCACCGGCAACGCCCCGAGCCGCGAGCGGGGTTCGACGAGCGGTTCGGCAAGGCGGCGGTGCATGTCGATCACCAAGGATTGAACGTCGATCTCCATCGGACGCTGGTGCTCGGGTCCTTCGGGCTTTGGATGCATCCCGAGGAGCTCTTCGAGCGCACGATCAGGTTCACCCTCGCGGGCGTGCCGCTTCGCCGCCTGGACGACACCGCGATGCTGCTGCACGCCTGCGTGCACGCGGCGCTCGGCTTCCAGGAGCCTCTGCTCATGCCGCTACGCGACCTCGCGCAGGTCGCGAGGTTGGGGAAGCCGGATTGGGACGAGCTCGGGCGATGGGCCGCTCGCTGGAAGCTCAGCGGCGTCATCGGTCATGCCTTCGACGAAGCCGAGCGGTTGATCGGCTTCGAGCAACCTTCGGAGGTTGCCGGGGTGCGCGCGATCCCCGTCGGCCGGCGCGAGCGGCGAGCGTTGGACGCCTACACGACCGGATTGCGGGCGCGAGGCGGAACGGTGCGCTCGTCGGTGTGGGCGGTACCGGGCATCCGTCAGAAGGCCGAGCTCATCCGTGCGATGTTCTTCCCCGATCCGGCCTTCCTGGCGGCTCGGACCGAGGAGGGTGCGCGACCTTCATACGTGCGCCGGTGGACCGTGCCCATCCGATGGCTCCTCCGGCGACGCTGAACCGTTTCCGGGACGCCGGAACGGCCGCGGCCATCCTTGCGGGGGCTTGTGTCTGGACATTCGTCTCGGGGGCGGCGTCGGGGGGCGATCCGATACCCGTTGTCGCCGTCGTGTCGGCGGGAGCCGCGGCCCTCGTTGTGGCGGCCCTGGTCTCGCGCGGCCGCCCCTGGGTCGTCCCGGCGCTCGTCGTGGGCGGGGCCGCGATCGTGGCTGTAGCAGGCCGTGCGGAGATCCTCACGTCCCGTCCCGAACAAGGCCCGTTCGGCTACGCCAACGCAACGGGTGCCTTCTACCTTCAGGCGACGATCGCCGGACTGATGCTGGCCGTCTCCGCCCCCCGAGCGGAGGGGCGCTGGATCGGATGGCTCGGGGCGGCGGCGTTCGCCGGGATCACGCTCGCGACCGGTTCGGCGGCGGCCGCCGGTCTGCTTGCTCTGCCGGCGGCGGGCTTCGTTTTGTCGGTGTCGCGCCGCGGGCGGCCGGTGATGGTCGGGATGGCGGCATTGTTCGCTGTGGCCCTGTTCGGGACAATCGTCGTGGGTTCCTTAGCCGGGGAACCCGGGAACGGCACCCTTGGGGGACGTATCTTCGACGAACGGCGTGAGACGCTTTGGCACCAGGCCGTAACCACGATCGGTGAGCACCCGTTGACAGGCGTGGGACCTGGGGCGTTCGTGGAGGACGGCCCCCTCGTGCGGATCGACGCCGACGCGCGATGGGCTCACCATGGGTTCCTGCAGTTCGGCGCGGAAACGGGGATACCGGGGATGGGCTTGGTGACGCTGGCGTTCGTCTGGCTGCTCGTGTCCCTCGCCGGTCGCTCCGATCCGGCGGTCTTTACCGTACTCGGCTCGGCTGCGCTCGCGGTGTTCGGCATCGGAGCGTGCGTGGACTACTTGTTCCATTTTCCTGCCATAACCGTGACGGCGGCGGCACTCGCCGGCGCGGCGTCGACCCACAACGAAGCGTAGGAAGGAGAAAAGGATGGCGACCAACGTTCCTGTAACCCCGCTGTCGGGACCGCCTGCCGCGTTCGGAGGGACGCCCGCGTTCCCGGAGGGGCTCGCGTTCGTCCGTCCCACCGTGCCCGACGCCGAGGCCGTGGTCGATGACCTCCGGAAGATCCTCGGGAGCGGGATGCTCACGAACGCCTCCTACGTACGGGAGCTCGAGCGACGCTGCGCCGAGTACCTCGGCGTGCGGCACTGCGTGGCGGTCTCCTCCTGCACCTCCGGCTTGATGCTGGTGCTGAAGGCCTCCGAGCTGTCGGGCGACGTGGTGATGCCGTCGTTCACGTTCGTCGCGACCGCCCACGCCGCCGCCTGGAACGGGCTCCGTCCGGTCTTCGCCGACATCGACCCCCAGACGCTCACGCTCTCGGCCGCGCAGACGCTCCTCGGGATCGGCGTGCGCACGTCGGCCATCCTCGCGACGCACACGTACGGCACTCCGTGCGACATCGAGGGGCTCATGAAGGTGGCGCGCCGCGACGGGATCCGGCTGTTCTTCGACGCGGCTCATGCGTTCGGCTCGCGCTACCAGGGCACGCCGATCGGTGGTTTCGGCGATGCCGAGGTCTTCAGCCTCTCGCCGACCAAGGTGCTCGTCGCCGGCGAGGGCGGGATCATCGCCACGAACGACGACATCCTTGCGCAGCGGTGCCGGATCGGACGGGACTACGCGAACCCAGGCGACTACAACGCGCGCTTCGTCGGGCTGAACGCCCGCATGTCGGAGATCCACGCCGCGATCGCGCTCGCGTCCCTCGAGGGGCTCGAGGAGAGGATCGCACGACGGAACGAGATCGCGGCGCTGTACCGCGGCTCGCTCTCGGACGTGCCCGGCGTTTCGTTCCCACTGGTGCCGGCGGGCGATCGCAGCACGTACAAGGACCTGACGATCATCGTCGACGAGGACCGGTTCGGTTGCGACGCGGCGCAGCTTGCCCGCGCGCTCGCCGACGACGGGATCGACACCCGTCGCTACTACGCGCCCCCCGTCCACGAGATGCGACCGTACCGGCGGATGAAGGCCTCGAACGGATTCCTCGAGGCGACCATCCAGGCCGCCGGGAGCGTCCTCACGCTGCCGCTCTGGATCGAGATGAGCGACGCCACCGTCATGCGGGTGTCGGACAGCGTCCGGCGCATCCAGAGATGGCTGGAGTCGAGGAAGGCGGGTCGGGCGCATCGCGACTCGACGATCAACATCGACGAGCCGGCCGAAGCGAATGCCCGGGGCACCGCCGACCCAACGGAGCGCGCGCAGGGCTGAAACGGCTCTCCATCGATGCTTCACGAGGTACGAACATGAGCGAACAACGTCCGAACGCCGGGGCCACGCCCGACGCCGTGATCGACCGCGACCTCTTCGATCTCGGAGAGGTCGTTTCGCTGTCGGAATCTTTGGTGGTCTCGCCGTCGCAAGGGCGGTTCCATCGCGAATCGCTGGTCGAGGGCGCGGTCGTTCTCGCCGGCACGCTGATCGGCGTCGTCGCTTTCAACGGCGGCAAGGCGCTCCGCGTCACTGCTCCGGCCGACGGCGTGTTCCTCGGTTGGATGGCGTGGGAAGGTGAGAGCCTCCAGCGCGGAACGCCCCTCGCCCGCATCGGCGAGCCGGCGAATGGATCGACCGGGAACGGGCACATGCCGACCCACAACGGGAACGGCTCTCGATGAAGACGACCGAGGCTCCTCCTTCGACTCAGAAGAAAGGTCGGCGACGCGGGCCGCTGCCGAACTTCTTCATCATCGGAGCGATGCGCTCCGGGACGACCTCGCTTGCCCGCTACGTCGGCGCGCACCCCGGCGTCTTCATGGCGCCGGAGAAGGAGGTTCACTTCTTCGACCGCCATCACGACCGAGGGCTGGACTGGTATCGCTCGCGCTTCGCCGGGCACGCCGGCCAGCCGGCCGTCGGCGAGGCCACGCAGACCTACCTGTTCTTGCCGGACGTTCCCGCAAAGATCGCAGCGGTGGTCCCCGACGCGAAGCTGATCGCGATCCTGCGCAACCCGGTCGATCGCGCCTACTCGCACTTCTGGATGAACCGCAGCCTTCGGACCGAGTCGCGTGAAGCCGCGGCGGCGCTCACGGCAGATCCCGCGAAGGCGGGAGGCGGGCCGTCTTTCCCGTACCTTGACCGGGGCCGGTATCTGCCGCAGCTGCAACGGGTCTGCGAGCACTTCTCGCGTGACGCGCTGCAGGTCCTGCTGTTCGAAGACCTGCTCGCGCGTCCGGAGGAGACGTTCGGAGCCGTTTGCACGTTCCTCGGCGTCGACCCCGCAGTGCGACCGGACAACCTCGGCCGGCAGATCAACAAGAACGTTGCGTTCCGCTCCATCCGGGTCCGGGACTTCGCCAGGAAACTTCCGGCCCCGGTCGCAACGGTGATCGGTCGGCTCAACCGGAAGCCGTTCTCGTATCCGAGGATCGATCCGGCACTGCGCCGCGAGCTCTCGGCGCGGTTCACGGAAGACAACGCGCGGCTGGCCGCGTGGCTCGGGCGCGACCTATCGATCTGGGACCGATGAGCTAGCGACCGCACCGACAACTTCCATAGCAAGACCCACGGGCCTCGGGTTCATCCCGGGGCCCGTTTCGCTTTGTTCGGCGACGGCGACGAGCGATCTTCGATCTCCCAGGCGTGATCGAGCGCGTGCCACGCCGAGCGTCGCACCGCGTAGCGCGGCGTCCAGAACGGCTTCTTCTTCCGCGGGCCCGGCGTGGGCTCCTCGCCACCAGCCCGCGCAGCGACCGTCTCGAGGAACTGCTTCCTCAAAGCCTTGGTCTCGGCAGAGCCGGGCTTCCCGCCCATCGCCCGCAAGTACGCGCCGTCGGCGTCGTCGACGTGCTGCGTGATCGCGTCGAGCTTCCGGCCACCGCCTCGCGGCCCGACCGACAGCGTCTCCCTATTCGCTGCCGTCGCCGCCCGATCCACCGCCGCCCACGAAGCCTCGAGCAGTTCCTGCTGCCGCGATAGCTCCTTCCTGCCGAGGGCTCGCGAGTCCGCTTTCGGCGCGATGCCCGGCGCACCGAAATCGGTCGTCGCGTCGCCCTTCAACTTCTCGACGATCTTGAACGCGTCGATCGACTTCGGCGCGGTGAACGGGCCCCCGGCCTTGCCGACCGCGTTCGCGTATCGAGGTGCGCATTCGAGCAGCGCCTCGAGCGCATCCTCCGCCGTCTTGCCGCTCCGGCACCAGCCCGGCCACTCGATCGCGCCGGCGAATACGCGCTTCGCCCCGACCTCGAGGTAGACGTCGATCAGCTTCGCGGCCACGGCAGAGTTCTACCGCGCCCAGCGGGAACGAGCCGAACCGACCGTCAGCCGCGGACGACCACGGCGCGCTTGAAGTACTTGGTGAACGCGTCGTAGGCCTTCAGCGACACCTTCCGGTATCCGCCGCCGGAGGGGTCGTGGATGATGAACGACTGCGGCTTCCCGGCCTTGCCATGGAACCCCACGACCACCCACACGTGCTCGACCGAGTACGCGGTGATCCACTCGCCGTCCCACGCCTTCCACCGCTTCTTGTAGATCCCGGTCGCGCCGCGGTGTGCGCCCCACACGATCACAGGGAACCCCATCGCGACGTACTTCGAGATCGTCGAGCGTGACGGCTTCTTCAAGATCAACGCGGGCCGGCACGGATTGAACTTCGTCGCCGCGTACGCGATCGGCGCCCAGTGCACGCCGTAGCCGGTCGACATCATCTTGCCCTTGGGATTCCCGACGAAGTCCTTGTTCGGGTTGCCCCAACGGTTCCCCTTCTTCTTGCGCTTGTCGACGCCGGTGTGCTTGAGCACGTCCCAGTCGCTGTCGATGTGGCCCGCCTTGAAGTAGTTGTGCGCCATCCGAAGCGTCGCCGCCTCGCACGACAGGCGCATCTGCTGGCGATAGTAGGGGACCTTCAGCCGCACGCCGCCGTCCGTGTAGCGCTTCCACTTCGGCGTGACGTGCGCGACGTACAAGGTCCGCTCGGCGCCGAGACGCGTCGGCGTCTCCGCCAGTGTTGCGGTCATCCGGAACGAGCCGCTCGCGCCGGCCGTGAGCGCGAGCGTCGCGACCCCGGCGCTCAGCGGCCGGTTGTACGCGGCGTGGTCGACCCAGGAGCTCCCGGACTTGCGCTCCACCAGGAAGTGGATGTTCCCGGTCGAGGCCGACGGCGTCGCCGCGGTCATCGTGAAGACCTTGCCCACCACGACCTGCTTGTAGCCGGTGCAGACATCGGTCAGCCGGTGGCCGTGGATATTCGGAACCAGGCTCACCGGCAGCTTCACGCTCGCGTTGAAGGAGAACGCGGCGATCTCCTCGTCGGAGCCTTGCTCGGGCGGGACGGCCCACAGCACGATGTCGTACGTCTTGCCCGCTTCGAGCCAGAGGTCGATCGAGCAGGTGGACGCGGTCGCGCATCCGTCGGAGGTGTCGAGCGGCTCGCCGGTGAGGTCCGGCGACGATCCCTCGGCGGCGTGGATCCCGAGCGCGCACAGCGACAGCGTCCCGTCGAGGTCATCGGTCGCGGTCAGCCGGAGCAAGCTCGTTTGCTCGGCGACCGTGCGGTAGACGGCGGCGTGCTCGTAGCCGCCGGGGTGCGATTCCGAGGCGCACGGGCCGCCGACGCCCACCGGGTGGGTCACGCCGTTCACCCCGACGATCTCGCCGAGCGTCGCACCGCCGGACAGGAGGCTCGCGGGTGTGGCGGCGCCGGCGATCGTGGGCGCGGACAGCACGAAGACGCTCCCGACGAGCGAGGCAACCAAGCTTCGAATGACCCACCGGCGCATCCGGTCTCCCTCCTCGGTCGCAGAGCTGCGGCAGCTCGATCCCCCCGAGGATCGGACCCCGCCACCGAGATATCGGCGCCGATCGCCGATCCTTTGAATAGCGGGACATTTCGCGTTCCGGCCCGGGCTGTCGTCCTTTGCGACGTGTCGTCGCCTCTCTATCTCTGTGGGCGATTCCGTCCGACGGAATTACCCGGATCACCGCGACCGGAATCCTGTATCGGCTGTGAGATCCGACGGCGTTGAATGGGTCAACCGATCAGCGCGCGGCCGCCCGCTTGTACTGCCGCACCGACAGCGGAACGAAGATCGCCAGGATGACCCCGACCGAGAGCAGCACGTATACAACCGGATTCTGCATCGACCATGCGTTGGAGACCGACGTCTCCGGGATCGTATTCCCGAACGCGTTGCGCGCCGCCTGGGCTACCGCCGAGACGGGGTTCCATTCGGCGATCGTTCGGAGTCCGGTCGGGAGGTTCTGGCTCGGGACGAAGGTGTTGGCGATGAAAGTCATCGGGAAGATGACCATGAACGATGCGTTGTTCACCACCTCGACGCTCCGCACCAGCAGCCCCACATAGGACATAACCCACGAGATCGCATACGCGAAGAGCAGGATCAGCAAGAAGCCGCCGATCGCTTCCGGGATCGATGTGCGGATCCGCCACCCGACGAGCAACCCGGTCATCGACATCACCACGAGCGAGATCGAGTTGTTGACGATGTCGCTGGCGGTCCTGCCGATCAGCACGCCCGCTCGAGCCATGGGGAGCGAGCGGAAGCGGTCGATGATCCCCTTCTGCATGTCGTCGGCGATGCTGGCTCCTGAGAAGGTGGCTCCGAAAACCACCGTCTGCGCGAAGATCCCGGCGAGGAGGAACTCGCGATAATTGAAGTTACTGCTGCCCGCGATGTCGATCGACCCGCCGAATACATACGCGAACAGCAGTACGAACATGATCGGCGACATGGTGGTGAACACGAGCACGTCGGGCAGGCGCTTGAGCTTGATGACGTTGCGCTTCGCGATGATGGCGCCGTCGGCGAGTGCGTACGCGATACTTGTCATCGCACCGGCTCCTTCTCTCGTGCCTTGCTCGTCTCTGTTCTCTTTCCGTCTTCGCTCGGAGCTTCTTCGACCTCCGCGACGTGGCCGGTAAGCGTCAAGAAGACGTCGTCGAGCGTCGGTCGGCGCAGCCCGGCCTCCAGGATCGTCACGCCGTTCTTCCTGAGCTCACTCAGAACCTTCTCGAGTGAACCCGCCCCGCTCGACACGGCTGCAGTGAGGGTGCGGCTCTCCTCGTCGACCCCCACGTCCGAGCAGAGGCCGGCCATAACTGACCGCGCCTTCGCGAGGTCGTCTCGGGTCGCGACAACGACTTCCACTCGCTCGCCGCCGATCTTCATCTTGAGCTCGTCGGCCGTACCGTGCGCGATCATGCGCCCGTGGTCGATCACCACGATGTCGTCGGCGAGCCGGTCGGCCTCTTCCATGTACTGGGTGGTGAGCAGGAGCGTGCTCCCGCCGCGCACGAGCTCGCGGATGGTGTCCCACATGCTGATCCGGCTCCGCGGGTCGAGCCCGGTCGTCGGCTCGTCGAGGAACAGCACCTCCGGCGACGCAACAAGCGCCGCGGCGAGGTCGAGCCGACGCCGCATCCCGCCCGAGTACGTCTTCGCGGTCCGGTCGGCCGCATCGTTCAGGTCGAACCGCTCCAGCAACTCATGGGCGCGTGCCTGCGACTTCTTCTTGCCGAGGTGATAGAGGCGGCCGACCATCTCGAGGTTCTCGTAACCGGTGAGATGCTCGTCCACGGCGGCGTTCTGGCCGGACAGGCCGATGCGTTCGCGAACCTTGTGGGGTTCCCTGAGCAGGTCGATGCCCGCTACCTCGGCCGATCCGGCGTCCGGCTCGAGCAGCGTCGCGAGGATCCGCACGGCCGTGGTCTTGCCGGCGCCGTTCGGCCCGAGCAGTCCGAGCACGGTTCCCTTCGGCACCGCGAGGTCGAGCCCATCGAGCGCGGTGACGCTGCCGTAGCGCTTGACCAGCCCCGACGTTCGAATCATGTCGGTCATCAGAGCCCCCTAGTCGTGGGTGGGTCCTCGGTTCGGCTTCGAAGCATAAGACGGCACTCTGACAGAGAACTCATCGGTCCCCCAAGGTCTTCCCGGCGAGGTGGATCCGAGATGACCATTCACCTTGGCCGTCTCCTCCCGCGCGTCCGCGTTCCGGAGATCGGGCTGAGACACTTCGCCCCATCTGACGTACCTCGCCCCACTCGTTCCGCGACTTCTGAGTGGGGTGGACATGGAGCGCCTGGTCCTGCGCCTGCATCTGGGGGCGATGCTGCTCTTCGCACTTCTGTTCGTGACGCCGGCGAACGCCGATCCGTCGTGCGTGAGCTATTCGGTGACGGCGCCGGTGGTGGGGACGCTGCAGGACACCCGCTGTGTCCCGCTGCCCGGCCCGTTCAACGTCCCGTTCTCGGTGAGCAATTGCAGAGGTGTACCGCCGCTTGGAACAACGGTCTGTATCGGTGTCGATCTGAACCTTTGGCTCCCGTAGTAACCTGGAGCCCGAGCTCTAGCAGTAGGCCTGTATCGGGCTTGCAGGCGGGACGGGCGCGCTTTCCGCGCCGTCTCCGCACGTGATCGTCGTTTCTTCCCAGTAGAGAACCTTGCCGTCCGGTCCGTGAGCCTCGATCCGGTAGGCGGTGGCAGCGGGGACGGCCGCCTTGTCACGTGATCCGGTTGCGACCGTGGTGTCCACGGGACCCAGTCCGGTCTTGGTGAGCTTTGCCGCTTCAACCGCCTCGGGTTGCGCCGCGATCGGCGGCGTCCCAAGGCCATCGTTCAGGGACGCCTCGAGCGCCAACGGCCTCCGGTCGGGCCGTTGAGACGTTTGGCTTGAAGGGTCGTGAAGGAATGCGACCGAGAGAACGGTCAAGCCGACCAGCAGAGAAGTCCCCCGGTCGACGAGGATCCCGAAAGCGAAGCCGTAGTCATCGCCCACGCGAGAACGCCAGCGGTCACGCAGCCGGCGCCACCGGGAGGCCATGAAGGCCAGTGGGATCGCGACGCGCGAGCGAAGATCGCGCAATGTGTCGCCGAGGAGGACTCGGAGACGGTTCCGTGCTCGCCAGGCTGAGTTCCGGACGGAGTGAACCGTCGTGCCGTTCGCGCGAGCGATCTGCTCCCAGCTCTGCTCCTCGACGGCGCGGAACCAGAGCATCCGGCGATCGCGGTCGCTCACCCGTTCAAGTGCCGACGTCAGCACCGCCCGGATGTGCTCTCCGGTGTGTTGCGCGAGCGCCTCGTCCGCGGTCGCGTCCGTCGGCGTGTCCCGGGCCGGCGCCTCGGAAGGATCCGCGGCGGTTCCCTCTCTGGCCCTGCCGCGCTGGCGGAGCTCGTCGATGCAGAGATGCCGCGCGATGGTCGAGAGCCACGGCCAGAAGGGGTGCCCGGATCGGAACGAGCCGATGGACTCGTACGCCTTGAGGAAGGTCTCCTGAGCGAGGTCCTCGGCGCGGAAGGGATCGCTGATCCGGCGCGCGCAGAAGTCGCGGATGTCCCCTAAGAGCAGTCGGTAAAGCTCGCCGAACGCCGCCTCGTCCCCCAAGCGCGCGGCCTCGACAAGTTCCGTCCGCTCGAAGACTGTTGTTTCGCTGCTCGTCGCCAGACACCCTTTCCAAGGCCCGGTCTTGAGAGGGTACACCCCTCGTCCTATGCGAAGCCGTCTGAGACGGGATCGCGACCCGCGCGTACCTGGTGGTTGAGCCGATCAGGGGGCGGGCAACGTGAAGCGCGGAACCGGCACCAGTCGATTCGAGATCTACAATGACTACTCCGGCCGGTACCGCTGGCGCCTTCGAGGAAGGGAACGCCGGATCTCGGCGGACTCACCTCGAAGCTATTCGACCCACGAATCCGCTCGCGAGGCTGCACGCCAAGCCAAGACCGAGGCCCGCCGGGCGGACGTGGGCGGTCGCTCACCTAACGGCGGCGAGCGATGAGCGCGAGACAGCAACGATCGGAGATACGGCGCGGGACCATCTTCGACTCCGCGGAAGCGCTCTTCAATCGCGTGGGCTTCATAACGCGACGATCGCCCAGATAACGACGGCGGCCGGCGTGGCGCTCACGTCTCGGGCGAGCTTACCGTTACCATGCGCTTCTCGACCTGCGTGGATCGGGGCAACGTTCGAGCGAGCGATGGAGGCATCCGGATGACCGACGGCGTCTCATTGAGAGCGGTGATCGACGACGATCTTCCGATCTTCTTCGAGCAGCAGCAGGATCCGGTCGCGCGGCACATGGCGGGCTTCACATCGAAGGACGCCTCAGACCGTGACGCGTTCGACGCGCATTGGGCGAAGATCCGAATCGACGACACCGTCACTGCGATGACCATCGTTCTGGACGGTCGGGTTGCCGGGAACATCGGCAGCTTCGCGCTTGGTGGCAAGCCACACGTGACCTACTGGATCGGAAGGGAACACTGGGGCAAGGGCCTTGCAACGAAGGCCTTGTCGATGTTTCTCGGGATCATCACAGCCCGCCCGCTGCACGCGAGCGCCGCGGGAGACAACATCGCTTCCATCCGAGTGTTAGAGAGATGTGGGTTCGCGATCACCGGATCCGAGAAGGCCTTCGCCAACGCGCGCGGCGAGGAGATCGAAGAAGTGATGCTCACGCTGGAGTGAGGCTTTCCAGCGCGCGCCGACGGCCGACGCGAGGAACTTCATCAGGGGCGCTTTGGATCGGGCATCCACATGCCGCCGGCGACGAAGCACCGGCCGGGTTCCAGATGCAGGTAGTAGCCGGCCCGTGCGCGCCGCCCTTCCCGCCGAGCCGGAAATGAGCGCCGGCGTGAGTCTTGTACGGGCTCTTGTCCTTCGAGAAGCGCCCTCGGTCCCGTTGGCTGGAACTCTCACCCGCCACGTGAGAGACTCGCGTTTATGCGTGAAGTCGTCCGTGAGCAGGTCACCGTCGACCGGCCTGCCACGGTGGCCTGGAATCATCTCGCGGAGCTGGAACGGTGGCCCACGTGGGCGGGCCATATCCAGCGCATGGATCCGACGCCACCCGGCGCTTTGACGGCCTCGACGAGTGTCGTCCTCTCCATGCGCAAAGGTCCTCGGACCACCATGACGGTAACGGAGTACGAGCCGCCGCGGCGCTGGGTCTGGGAGGGTCGTTCACTCGGGACGGTGACTCGGTTCGAGCACAGGTTCGAATCGCTGGGAGACGCCAGTACCCGCATCTGGTTCCTGGCATGGATGGGAGGACCGTTGGCCCGGCCCGGGGGATGGTGGTTCGGCAGAATGATGCGGCGATACCTTTCACGCGCTTTGCCCAAGCTGAAGGCCGAGATCGAGGAAAGCACCGGCTGACGACGGCCTCGATGCCGCGACGGCGGCAGGGCGTTCCGGGTTCGGGACCAGCAGGTCAGTATGTCGCGTCCGGAGGAATGTCCTTCGAGAAGCGCACGTCGCGATAGCCGTTGAGGAAAGTGAACAGATCCTCGTCGAAGTAGCCCATCGCCGCCAACCGGCTCGCTGCAGGTGCCGTCTCCGAACGCCAGGATCACCCTCGGCGAAATAGATGGTCAAGGCGGCGGCGTTCTGATCGACGCAAGGGCGGCTAGGATTCGCCCGGACGACGCGACGCGAGGAGTGCTCGATGTTCCATCGCAAACCGACCACCATGCCGGAGCCCGACGAGGCGCTGCCCGGACGCGCCGACGCCATGCCCGTTCCCGCGACCCACGACGTGCTGGGGACCTCACTTCAGCCGCCTTTCCCGGAGGGCACCGAGCGAGCCATGTTCGGGATGGGATGCTTCTGGGGCGCCGAGCGGATCTTCTGGCGACTGCCCGGCGTCTACACGACGTTCGTCGGGTACGCCGGCGGGTTCACGCCGAACGCGAGCTACGAGGAGGTTTGCAGCGGCCGCACCGGCCACAACGAGGTGGCCGTCGTGGTCTTCGATCCGGCACAGATCACGTACGAGCGCCTTCTCAAGGAGTTCTGGGAGAACCACGACCCGACCCAAGGGATGCGGCAAGGCAACGACGTCGGAACGCAGTACCGCTCCGGGATCTACACGTTCTCCGACGAGCAGCGAGCCGTCGCCGAACGCTCGCGCGACGCCTATCAGCGGGCGCTCTCGGATAAGGGATACGGCACGATCACGACCGAGATAGAGCCCGCCGGCGGGTTCTTCTACGCCGAGCCCTATCACCAGCAGTATCTGTCGAAGAACCCGAGCGGCTACTGCAACCACGGCTTCTGTCAGGTCGAGTACGCCGAGCAGCCGGCCGGCTAGCGGCTTGGGCGACGATCGGGTGGCCTGGACGCAACGCACCACGGCAGACGAGCTGATCGAGGCGGGGCGCAAGCGCCTGCTCGGCGAAGTCGAACGCTTCAGCCGATACGGCGACGAGCGCCTTCAGGCGCGGGAGCTGCTCGAGCACGCCGCCGGCGGCGACATCGACGAGCGCGACGAGATCGACGCGCCGACCCAGCAGAAGTATGCGGTTCTGCTCGAGCGGCGGGCGAAGGGCGAGCCGATCGGCTACATCCGCGGCTTCGAGGAGTTCCGTGGCATCCGTCTCGCCGTCGGGCCCGGCGCGTTCATCCCACGCGACACGACCCAGTTCCTGGCCGAGCAGGCGATCCGGCGGCTCCGTGGGCGCAAGAGGCCGGTCGCCGTCGACATCGCCACCGGGATCGGCGCCGTAGCGCTCGCGATCGCACAAGAGGTGCCGAGCGCAAGCGTGTACGGCACCGACATCTCTCCCGTGGCGTTGGGTCTCGCGCGGATAAACGCCCGTCGGCATCGCCTTTCGAACGCGAGGTTCCTTGCAGGGAGCGGGTTCGATCCGCTCCCACGGAAGCTGCGGGGCTCGATCGACGTGCTCGTGAGCCATCCGCCCTATATCCCGACGCACGAGGTCGGCGAGCTGCCGATCGAGCTGCTCCAC
Source organism: Actinomycetota bacterium (assembly GCA_040905475.1). Taxonomy (NCBI): domain Bacteria; kingdom Bacillati; phylum Actinomycetota; species Actinomycetota bacterium. Next base: position 14,272 of record JBBDRM010000117.1, on the reverse strand, counting down.
TACGAGCCCATCGAGTCGCTCACCGACTCGTCACACGACGGCCTCGGGTTCGTCCGCATGCTCGTCCTCGAGGCTCGGGACTGGCTGAAGCCGGATGGATGGTTGTGCATCGAGATCGAGCCCGAAGTCGCGCGTACCGTCCGTTCGATGCTGGTGCGAGCGGGCTACCGCTCGGTCCGAAGCACCCACGGCCGCTCTCCCTACACTCGCGTTCTGGTCGCGAAGGGCTGAGAGCTGCGGCATGCGCGTCGTGGTGCTGGGCGCCGGCGTGTCGGGGCTCAGTTGCGCGGTGCGGCTTCTCGAAGCCGGTCACGAGGTCGACGTCTGGACCCGCGACGCGCCTTCGGACACCACGTCCGCGGTGGCTGCGGCCGTCTGGTACCCGTACCGCGCGGGGCCGCAGGAAAAGATCGCCGCCTGGGCGCTTTCATCGCTCGAGGCGTTCCGGGGGCTGTCGGAGGCGGGTGCCGGCGGCGTGTTCCTTTCGGAGGTGCTCGAGCTGTTCCGCGAGCCGACGCCCGACCCCTGGTATCGAGAGCTCCTTCCCGGCTTCCGGCGCGCACGTCCCGCGGATCTTCCGCCGCACTGCCGGGACGGGTGGACCGCCTCGAGCGTCCCCGTGATCGAGATGCCTCCGTACCTCGCATGGCTGGTCGCGCGGATCGAGGAGGCCGGCGGGCGTGTCGTGCGACGCGAAGCGCGCTCGATCGAGGAAGCAGCAACGGCGGCCGATGTCGTCGTCAACTGCGCCGGGATGGGTGCCCGCGAGTTGTGCGACGACCGTGCGCTCGTTCCCGTACGCGGTCAGGTCGTGGTGGTGTCGCAGGTCGGACTGGAGCGCGTGGTTCTCGACGAGCACGGACCGGGCGGACTCACGTACATCGTTCCGCGGCGGTCCGACGTCGTGCTCGGAGGGACCGCGGACGAGGGCGATGAGTCGCTCGAGCCCATGGATGCGACGGCGAGGGACATCTTCGAGCGCTGCGCCGCGTTGGAGCCGCGGCTGCGTGCGGCGCGGATCCTCGGCCACAAGGTCGGGCTCCGCCCCGGCCGCCCTGCCGTCCGCTTGGAGGCCGAGCGGGCAGGCGACGCTATCGTCGTGCACAACTACGGGCACGGCGGCTCGGGCGTGACGCTGTCGTGGGGCTGCGCCGACGACGTCGTCGGTCTCGTGTCCTCGGCCTAGCCGGCGCTCCGGAACAGTCGCGCGCCGCTCCCAAGCACGATGGGATACTAGACTCTCTCCTGATGGACATCAGAGTGCAGAACGTGGGCTTCGACTCCAACGACCCGGACGCGACCGGCCGCTTCTGGGAGCAGGCGCTCGGATGGCGTCGCACCTATTCCGATCCGAACGAGGTCGTGATCGAACCGCCGAAGGGAAGCCCGGAAGCTGGCATAGTGCCGGACATCCTGTTCGTGCGCGTCCCCGAAAGGAAGAGCGTCAAGAACCGGTTGCACCTGGACCTGCGTCCCGTGGATCAAGCCGCGGAGGTTGCGCGGCTGGAGGGTCTCGGCGCGAAACGCATCTCAGTGGGGCAAGGCGAGGACGTGACCTGGATCGTGATGGCCGACCCCGAAGGCAACGAGTTCTGCGTCCTCCGCGCGCTTACTCCCGAAGAACTGGAGTCCTGAGGTCACACCTCGATCTGCTCACTCGACGTACAAGTTGTCGTGTGCCATGAAGAAGGCGGTCCGCTCGAAGCTCGACATGTCTTCCAGCCGGTCGAGGCCTTCGAAGTATTCCTCACGCGGTGCCCCCGGCGCGAAATGGATGAGCATGGAGGCTTCGGCCCCGGACTCGTTGCTGAATGCGTGGATCCCGCCGGGAGGGACGTGCATGAAATCCCCGGCCCGGGCATCGCTCCAGGTGGTCCCGTCGAATATCCGAACGGTCCCCGACAGGATGTAGAACGACTCCGCCATCGTGCGGTGGAAATGCGGCTCGGCGCCGCCTTTGCCGGGCCCCATCGACCATCGGTAGAGACCGAACAGTCCGCCGGTCGAGTCGCCGGTCGCCAGATGATGAACCTTCGTGCCGCTGCTTCGCACCAGGTCCGGCTCACCGTCGGCACGTCGAATCCTCGCGCTGACTTCGCCGTCGTCAGCGGAGTAGAGCGCCTTTGGGTACGTCATCTCCACCTCCTAGGCCTGAGTATCTCACCGCGCGATGGAGTTGGCCTCGCTCAGTCGAGCACGGACGCCGGCACGTGGGCGCCGGCGAGGTACTTCGGCCCGGCGTCCGTCGGGATCTCGGCGATCAGGGAGAAACTCTCGTACGAGATGACGGAGACGGTGTTCGCGCGCGTCGATGCGACGTAGCAGCTCGACCCGTCGGGCCCGGTCTCGGCCCAGCCCGGCGCGTCGTCGACCGGGATGATGCTCACGGGCGTCATCGTCTCTACCGAGACGATGGCCACGTAGTCGGAGGCGCGACCGGCGACGCAGAGGAATCGACCGTCGCCCGACATCGCGAGCCCGTGATGCGGTGCTTCGAAGTCGTAATCTTCCGACGTCACGCCCTCCGCGATGGGCAGCTCGAGCGTGCGCAGGGCGCTGCCATCCGCCAGGTCGAACTCGATCAAGCCGTGGAACTCGGAGAGCTGCGCGTACATGCGGGTCTCGTCGGCACTCAGGATTAACGGGCGGATGCCGCGGTTGAAGGTGATAGTTCGGAGGACCTCGAGCGTTTCCGGGTCGGCGACGGTAAGGGCGTACGGCGGAGGCAGGACGGGGGCGATGCTGGGGCGGACGTCGCGGACCTCGGGCGGTACAAGGACGTTGCCGATGCTGCCGTTGTAGATGCGCGAGCCGTCCGATGAGAAGACGCTGTCGTGCGGCCACTCGCCGGTGGGGAACGAACCGACGACGGTGCCGCTCGCGGTATCGAGGACCTGCACGATGTTCTGGGTGAGCGCCGACACGTACAGACGCGAGCCGTCCGGGGAGATCGTCATGTGGTCCGCGCGCAACCCACCGATCGGCGTGCGCCAGATCATCTCTCCGGACGCTATTTCGAAAGCGGCGGCGTCGGCGCGGTGTCCGCGCGAGACGTAGAGCACGGTCCCGTCGGGCGAGACGTCGAGGTCCTGAGCCCAGTTCTCCCCAACGCCCGCGACGACGAGCGGGTACGCGGCCGCGCTCACAGGGTCCTGTTGGAAGGTCGGGGCCGGGCCGTCCGGGATGACGTCGATCGTGCGCAACGTCTGGTGGGTTTCCGCGTCGATGATCGCGACCGTGCCTGCCTCGGCGTTGGCGGCGAACACGACGGCGCGCGTCGTCTCGCCCCGCGCCGGCACGGTGACGAGGGCGAGGAGGAGGAGCACAGATGTTGCCGGGCGTCGTAGCGTCATCCCGCCCTACGTTCGGCGCTCGTGCGCTTTGCTCCTGCCGGTAGACGTCTGGGTCGAACCTCGGCGTAGTCGTCGCCCGGCTTCAGACTCGGTCGAGGGTGGTCATCCTCCACGTGCCGACGAGGCGATCGAGGAACCTGAGTCCGGCGGGGCGCTCACCGCTGCCATTCACCATGACGTCCCTCCGCTACTCGAACCTGAACCGCGTTGCGTTCTCGGTGAAGCTCGTCCACGCCAGGACGCGGCGCGGTCGCAGGAAGGACACGCCGCTCATGTCATCTCGGGGTCCATTCGGCCGTACTGGGGATACTTGGCGAACGAGGCGTCGGAGAGCCGCTGGGCTTTCTCCACGTCGGGCTTCTCGATCTCGACCGCACCCTCCACGATGATCGCTTCTTGCCCGTCGCCGACATGAACGACGATCTCGGGATTGGCCGTGATGTTACGGAAGTGGACGGTCTCCGGGCTGCCGCCGTAGTAGAGGCCTCCTTCGATCCACGTGCCGTCGCGGGGGACGACGTGCGGGCGCCCGTCGGGCCGGGTGCTCGCGATCCAGTAAACGGCCGCGCTCAGGAGCTTGTCTTCGACGTCGTTCCACTCGAGTCGTTGCTTCGGGTCCCCGTACTCCGACGGGAACTCGGGTCTGTCGACGATGGGTCTGGTCATAAGATCCAACCCCTTCAGAACCGATAGCGAGTCGCGCTGCCACGCTCGCCGCGCATGTAGCCGAACCAGTAGACCCCGGCGGCGTCGAGGTGATGACGTGCAGCGTCCCACGGCGTCGGCTTCGCGTTGGGACTCGAGTACGGGGCGCCCAGCTCTACGACGGGTTGCATCTCGTTCATGAGGGCTCCTTCCGCTCGGATCCTTGAACCATCCGTCACTCCTGAGAGCGTTCCCCTTCGGCGAGGTCGACGACCATCGCCCCGGTGGCTTTCAGGAGATCGCCCGGCGCGACGGCGAAGACGACCGAGGGCGTCCCGCCGGCGCACCAGACGACCTCGTGGGCCAGAAGCGACGGGTCTAGGAACGCACGAAGCGGCCGATCGTGGCCGATCGGCGGAGTCCCACCGATCGCGTACCCGGTCGCCTCCCTCGCCTCGTCGGCGGTAGCGCGCCTGGCGTTGCGCACGCCGGCGGCACGCGCGAGCTTTTCGGGATCCAGCCGGTGACGCCCGCTGACGAAGGCTATAACCGGTTCCCCGTCGCAGACGAACACCAGCGACTTCACGATCTGCGCGACATCGCTTCCAACGGCCCGGGCGGCGTCCTCGGCCGTCCGCGTCCCTTCGGGAAACTCGACGGGGTCGATCGACAGCCCCGCATCGGCCGCCGCCGCTAAGACGCGCTCGGTTGCTTTCATCGTTCGTCTCGTACGCCTCATGAAGTCGGAGAGCCGAGGATGTTAGCAACGGTGTCGGGAGGACCACCGATCGAAGCAACTTCGCTCGTTCTCGCCGCTCATGGAGGATTCGCGGCGGTCGCGCGGAAGAGACAAAGCAGTACGAGGGCTCGCCCGCTGACCCCAGGGGGAAACTGGTCGATGTCGTGGACATGGAAACGCGGCCTCGGGGCCGCCGTCGCTTGCGCGGTGCTGGCGTCGTCTGCCCTGGTCGTGCGCGCCGTCGACCCGCCGCCGTGTACCGGGACCATGGCCGGGGGCGAGTGGGCGACCTACGGCGCCGACCTGCACGGCAGTCAGCGCCAGGACCTCGAGGATGTCATCGGGGTCGGCAACGTCGGGACCCTCGAGCGAGCCTGGATGACGGGCGATACCGGCTACCAGTCGCCGGCCCCGATCGTGTCCGGCGGGTGCGTGTTCATCAACACCGGCGGCCACATCGAGGCGTTCGATCTCGAGACCGGGGAGACGGTCTGGAAGTCGACGGGCGCCGACACCAGCGGCACCTTCGCAGTCACGGTCGTCGCCGGCCGCGTCCATGTCGGCCTGCACAACGGCGGGAGGCCGAAGGCGGCCGCGTTCGACGTCACCGACGGACACCTGCTGTGGGAGAGCGAGGAGATCTGGTTCGGCTACACAACCACCCAACAGGCGAGCGCGATCGTCCACGACGGCATCCAGGTGCTGTTCACCACCGGACCGGACTTCGACCCGCAGGCGAGGCAGGGCTATGGGCTGATCGACGCGGCCACCGGGCAGGTCCTCTACAAAGCCACGACCATCCCGGCTGAGGACCTCGAAGCCGGGTACGCGGGAGGAGGCGTTTGGGGCACGCCCACCGTCGATCCCGAGACCGGATATCTGTACGTCGGCACGTCCAACCCCGAATCGAAGACCAAGGAACACGCGCGTGACAACGCGATCATCAAGCTCGACCTCGACCGCAACCGGCCGACCTTCGGCACGATCGTCGATTCGTTCAAAGGCACGCCCGACAGCATCACCGGGTACGACAACCCGGTCTGCCAGAGTATCGGTGAAACGGCGTGGGTCAACCTCGGCACGTACGGCTCGTCGCCCACGTGTGGTCAGCTCGACGTCGACTTCGGAGTCGGGCCGACGTTGTGGCGCAACGCCGAAGGGCGGTTGTTCGGAGCAGCGACGCAGAAGTCCGGATGGCTGCACGTCTTCGACGCCGAGACGATGGAGCCGGCGTGGGCCAAGCAAGTGTTCGTATCGCTGTCGTTCCTCGGGGGAAACATCGCGCGGATCGCGACCGATGGTGAGACGCTCTACGTCGTCGCCAACCCCGGGATCCTCTACGCGCTCGACGCCGACGACGGCACGGAGCGGTGGCGCGTGCTCCTCACCGGGCTCCCGATGAAGGGCGGCAACGTCGCGCTTGCGAACGGCGTCGTGTACTACGTCGATGAGCCGGCGGTGAAGGCCTGGGACGTGCTGACGGGGCGACAGCTCTGGCTGGCCCCGTTCCCGGCAGGGAGCATCGGCAGCGGGGTCGCCGTCGCCGGTCACCACGTCGTCGTCAATCACTACGGCAGGATCGCCGCCTACCGACTCGGGAGCTGATCATGAAGCGCTCGCCCCTCTACCTTCTGCTCGCCGCGGTTCTCCTCGGCGCGGTCGCCTTCTCGCCTGCGGGCGCCGAGGATCCGCCACCGCACTTCCTCGTATTCACGGGCACGTACGGTTTCCGGCACGACGGCATCCAGGAGGCCGTGGCCGTGATCCAGCGCATGGCCGCGGAGACGGAGGCGTTCACCGTCGAGGTGACGGACGACCCCGCCGCCTTCGCCCCTGAGACGTACCAGCGCGTCGACGGCGTCATCCTCGTGAACACCACAGGCCTAGGCGGCGGCTCGTCGCCTTTGACGGCCGATCAGAAGGCCGATTTCCTCGGCTTCTTCGCCTGCGGCGCCGGTCTGGTCGGCATGCACGCGGCGGCCGACTCCGGCGGGGACTGGCCCGAGTTCGACGCGTTGCTCGGGTCGTACGGGTTCGACTTCCATCCGCATCTCTCGCTCGAGGCACGCGACAACCCGCTCGGTCGCGAGGCGTTCAACCCGGCGGTCATCACCGACGTGACCATCCAGGTCGAGGATCCCGACCACCCGACGACGAAGCCGTGGCAGGGGTTCGACTCGTTCCGGCTGACCGACGAGATCTATCGGTACAAGGGCGACCCGCGCGCCGACCCGCTCCTCCACGTCGTGCTCTCTCTCGACGAGGAATCGCACTACTGGCGGCGTGAGATCGGCCTCGGGCCGGCCGCGGGGGGTCTGGCGCCGACGATCCCGAATCCCGTGTCGAACCCGCTCAACATGATCCCGGTGACGGCGTTCCCCGACGACAATCCGATCGCGTGGGTGAAGACCTACGGCGCCAACAACGGTCGGGTCTTCTACACCAACCTCGGCCACAACATGGCGACCTGGGAGCGCGCGGACTACCAAGGGCACATCTTCGCCGGCGTCGCGTGGGTCGCCGGGCAGCGGCCGGACGCGGCATGCGTCGCGGGGTTGTAGCGATGAAGGAGCTGACGCGCCGGCAGTTCGTCAAGACCGCGGGGATGGGAGCGGCGGTGTTGCTGGCCGCTCCGCGGCTGGCTCTCGGCACCATGCGCGGTCCGGCGACCGGCGCCGAGCGCGCCTCGCAGCTCCTGCCCGGCTCCGGTCAGTTCGTCGTGCACACCGACCTGCACAACCATTCGCTGATCTCGGGCGACGCGTTCGGGGATCCCGAAACGGCGTACGCGCAGATGCGCGCACGAGGCATCGACGCCGCGTGCGTCACCGAGCACGCGATCAGCGGGAAGGGCCACGGCGAACTGACGTGCCCCGGCCACGAGCAGGGCGGCTGCCACACGATCGAAGGCATCAATGGGACCGACTGGGAGACGATGCGCGAGCTCGCCGATGCGGCGTACGCCCCCGACGAGTTCGTCTCTTTCCGTGGGTTCGAGTGGTCGACGCCGACCGTCGGGCACCTCAACGTCTGGTTCAGCGAGCAGTTCACCGACGCCCTGCACGAGTTCGCGTTCTTCACCCCGACTGCGATCGCCGAGGTCGACCGGGTCGCGCCGGTCCCATCGAACATCGTGGACCTCGCCGCCAAGCTCCCCGAGCTCGCGACGATGAAGTTCTTCTACAAGTGGCTCGCCTCGTCGCCGGATCGAGAGTTGCTCGGCGGCGGCAACGACGGGATCGCCTGCTTCAACCATCCGAACGAGTTCGGCTCGTTCGAGCACTTCGCGTACCACGCAGGCGCCGCGCCTCGCATCGTGAGCATCGAAGCGCTCAACCAGGAGCGCGACTTCTTCTGGTTCGGGCTGGATCATGATCCGGTCAAGCCGAACCCGCTCAACGCGTGCCTGAACGCGGGCTGGCGCGTCGGGGTCACCGGCGTCAGCGACGAGCACAGCACGGAGTACGGACGCGCCGGCATGGCGCGCGGCGGCCTGTGGGTGAGCGAGCTCACGCGCGACGGGATCCGCGCGGCGCTCGAGGCGAGGCGGAGCTTCGCAACCTTCGAGCCCGGGCTGCGCCTGGACGCGCTGGCGAACGGAGCGCCGATGGGGACCGAGCAGGCGCATACGACCGGCGTCGTCCACGTGACGCTCGACTTCGACGCGGGACCGGAGTGGATCGGCCGCGACATCGTCGTCGAGGTGATCCGGCCGGGCTCCGAGGTTCCGACGCTGGCCGGTGTGCTGGATGTCGCGGTGCCGGGCCCGTCCGATGCGCCGATCTCGTTCGACGTCGAGGCCGACATCGACGACGGAGACTGGATGTTCCTCCGGATCACGGATCCGAGCAAGCCACCGGACGAGCTCGCGACCGAGCCGTTCCGCTCCCACGGCGGCGCGCTCGCTTACGCGAGCCCCTGGTTCTTCACGCCGGGCGCCTAGCCCTCCGGCGACCTGCTCGCCGCGATAGCATCGTCGTGCCCGCGATCGTCTCCGTCCAAAGCCGGTGCCGCCTCATGAGGAAGCTCATCGCAACGGAGTTCGTGACGATGGACGGCATCGCCGAAGCGAGAGCGACATGCGGCATCTCCGCCTGGTCGATTCCCGAACGTTCAACTCGGGAGTCGTCCTGTTGACGCTCGAGCACGCGAGCGAGGAGCCGACCAGCGCGTACGTGGAAACGTACGCGTGGTCGCGGGAGGTCATGCAGTCGTATCAAGCCGTGC